>CAZJOL010000356.1:0-2405 GCA_964547605.1 uncultured Bacteroidaceae bacterium
TTCCGTTCTCCCACCAGTACTCCCATGCACCATGCATTTTCCCGTTTTTCATCAGGCCTTTGTATTCAAGCGAATCCGGATATGCATACCAGGCTTTCACTTCGCCGTCAACCTTGGCTTCTTCCTTCCACAAATCGCCGTTCGGATAATAGAACTTCCATACGCCGGTTTCAGAGCCCTTGCTGTATTCACCTTCTGCCTTCAGTTCGCCGGTTTCGTAGTAGAATTTCCAGATTCCGATGCGTGTACTGTCAGTCAGCATGCGCCCTTTAATGCGGACTTTGCCATTCGGGTATTTTTCGGAATAAGGAATCTGAGCAATAAGTACATCAGACATCAGAACAAGAGCGACAATCAAAAGGATCCTTTGCATGTTTGCAGATTTGATAAATGTAAAATGCAAACTTAGTGAAAAAATTGTGTCTGGCTCATGACTTTTTTTTCCTGAGCTAAGCATTTTTTTATACCTTAGTCGCCTAAAAATAAATCAAAATTTCAGGAGGAAAAATGAGTATAAATAAGCTCGAACAAATGGTCACCGCCCTTCAGGGCAAAACAAAAAAACGCCTCGTTGCTGCCAATGCAACCGACTCACATACCATCGAAGCAGTTTCTACTGCGACTGATCTCGGAATCATCGATCCAATATTGGTTGGTGATGAAAAGATTATCAGAGAAGTTTGCGAAAAAGAAAAAATTGACGCCGGTAAATTCAAAATCGTGAACGAGCCTGGCGAAATCTCAGCTGCAAAAAAAGCCGTTGAAATGATCAATGCCGGCGAAGCCGATGTTCTGATGAAGGGCTCGCTCAGCACCGACAAATACATGCGCGCCATTCTTGACAAGGAAAAAGGACTGCTGCCTCCGAAAGGCATTCTCACTCATGTCTCTGTTATTGAGTTGCCAGCTTATCACAAATTGATCACGGTAAGTGATGTTGCTATCATTCCCGCACCGGACCTCAATCAGAAAATAGCCATCACCAATTATGTTATCAAAGTGGCTCAGTCACTTGGTGTGGAAAAACCGAAAGTGGCTCTTATTGCTGCGACTGAACAAATGTCGGCTGGTATGCCCGCCTGTGTTGATGCAGCTATCATCAGCAAAATGGCCGATCGCGGACAAATTACCGGTGGAATCGTAGACGGACCGCTTGCACTCGATGTTGCAATTGATCCCGAAAGTGTGCAGATCAAAAAACTGGTAAGCCCCGTTGCCGGCGATGCAGATTGCCTTGTGTTCCCACAGATAGAATCCGGAAATGTTTTCTTCAAGGCATCAACCAAACTTGCAAAAGGCGAACTCGCAGCAGTTGTTATGGGCGCCAAATGCCCTGCAATCCTCACTTCACGCGGCGACAGCTCAAAAACAAAAACCTATTCCATCGCACTGGCCTGTTTAATTGCAAAATAAATTCTTTCTATGAGCGAAACTCTGGTTCTGGCCGTCAATCCCGGCTCCACATCAACAAAAATTGCTGTTTTTGATATTCACAACAACAAGCTGTTTCAGAAAAACCTGAAGCATTCAGCCGAAGAACTGGCTCCGTTTGCCACCATTACCGACCAGTATGAATTCAGAAAGACCAATATTCTGAAAGAACTGAAAGAAGCCGGTATTGAGACAGCGGACATTAAAGTCGTTGTCGGCCGGGGTGGTCTTGTGAAGCCGATCCCATCAGGCGTGTACGAAGTGAATGATGCCATGAAAGCCGACCTCCGGGTTGGTGTTCTCGGCCAGCATGCCAGCAACCTGGGCGGACTCATTGCCGACGATATTGCCAAAAGCATCGGAAATGCCAAAGCGTTTATTGCCGATCCCGTTGTGGTTGACGAATTGCATGATCTGGCGCGCATTTCAGGACATCCTGAATTTGAACGCATCAGCATTTTTCATGCATTGAATCAAAAGGCCATTGCAAAAGCACATGCAAAGGCACAGGGAAAAGATTACAAAACACTGAACCTGATTGTTGTGCATCTGGGAGGCGGAATCAGCATCGGCGCTCATCGTCAGGGAATGGTTATCGATGTGAACCAGGCCCTCGACGGCGAAGGTCCTTTCTCGCCCGAACGCAGCGGAACCCTTCCTGTGGGCGCGCTGGCCAAACTTTGCTTCAGCGGAAAATATACGCTCGATGAGGTGAAGAAAATGATCACCGGCAAAGGCGGACTGGTAGCGTATCTCGGAACCAATGATGCACAGGAAGTCGAAAACATGGTGAAAGACGGAGACCAGAAAGCAACGCTCATTTACAAAGCCATGGCGTATCAGATTTCGAAAGAGATCGGCGCCGCAGCTGCTGTGCTCAAAGGTCAGGCCGATGGTATTCTGCTTACCGGTGGAATCGCTTATGACAAGGGCTTTGTGGAATGGATCCGCGAACACGTTTCATTCATCGCTCC
>CAZJOL010000357.1:0-2391 GCA_964547605.1 uncultured Bacteroidaceae bacterium
CACTCATCATTGTCACCAACGATCACGAATGCGGCTACCTGTGGGGGCCCGGCTGCGAAGGATCAACTTTTGTGCTTCCGCAAAACAACGGAAAAGGCAAGATGCCTGAATATAAATATTACAGCACCAATCATTCAAACACGCTGGTACCCTTCTTTGCCAAAGGTCCATCCTCTGAAATTTTTTATTCACTCGCTGATGAAACCGATAGTGTTCGCGGACCATACCTGACCAATTCGGAAATCGCCATTGCTGTGAAAATGCTTTGGGGCAATGCTACACGCATATTAGAAAGTTCTTCATTGAGGAATGACAGTCTGTCTCTGATGGTCACACTTCCCTGCCCTGATGCCAGAATCCAATGGAAGGCCAATGGAGTCAGCATTGCCGGAGCCAATCTGGTACAATTTTTCGTTGACCCCGCCGTTTATAAAAAACCTGTCACAATAAGCTGCGAAGTCACTTGCGGCCAAACTACATTCACAACCCAATACTATGAGTACAAACCTTAAGCGAATTTTTTTCCTGCTGATCACCATTACAGCGCTGAATGTTTCTGCCCAGAACGATGATATTGGCAGCGGACTGAAAAATCATTTATTTACAGGAGGCTCTCTGGGCCTTGCTTTAGGCAACGAAACCAACATCGAAGCTGCCCCGATTTTCGGATATCATTTATCCAATGTAGTCAGCTTTGGAATTGGTGGTACGTATCAATATTTCCATTCGAGATTATACAACGAGAGCATGAATATTTTCGGAGGCCGTGCATTTTTACGCATCCAGCCACTTAAGCCGGTTTTCCTTCATGCTGAATATCAGGTACTGACGTATAAAACAAATATGTTCAATGCGCCAACTTATCAGGTGCAGCAGATTGTTGCCGAAGGACTGCTGGTTGGTGTCGGCTACCGCGAATACCTATCCGACAGGCTGAGTACAACGATCATGCTGTTGTATGATCTTAATTACACGAAGTACTCACCGAATTCCAATCCATTGTTCCGCGTTGGTATTGAGTATGCCATTCCGCTGAAAGACTGATTAATTGAGGTCAAGGTCGAGGTCAAGGTCGAGGTCGAGGTCGAGGTCGAGGACAAGAACTCTGAACAAGGAACAAGGAAGTGAGAACATCGAAGGTTACTTAACTTGAGACTTCACTTCTTACTTCTAAATTCCTTGTTCGCTGTTCATGATTCTGGGAGGTCGAGGTCAAGGTCGAGAACAAGGTCGGGAACAAGGTCGAGGACAAGAACTCTGAACAAGGAACAAGGAAGTGAGAACATCGAAGGTTACTTAACTTGAGACTTCACTTCTTACTTCTAAATTCCTTGTTCGCTGTTCATGATTCTGGGAGGTCGAGAACAAGGTCGAGGTTGAGTCTTGCTTTGCGCATTGTGCATTGAGCATTGTGCGTTAAGCCGTTTACTGCACCGTTCTAACCGATAACTGACGAAAACCGACCTTTTGGCAAAAAATTGCTATTTTTACACTTCAAACTTGTGGAAAAACCTCAGCACTGCATCCTGAATGACAAATTAACCGAGTCATGAAAACACAAATTCTATCTTTAGCCATTTTGCTCGTGCTGAGCATCGCTGCCACAAGCCCTGTTTTTTCGCAGGCCGGCGGCACCATTAAAGGAACACTCATCGATGCCGATACAAAAGCCCCGATTCCCGTAGCCAACGCATATGTAAAGTATGGCGAAACAATGATTGGCGGAGTCACTGACTTTGACGGCAACTTCACCATCAAACCTGTCCCGCCGGGAACCTATGTTGTGACATTCACAATGTTGGGTTATGGCGAAAAACAATTAGCCAATGTAAAAGTTGAGCAGGACAAAATCACATTCGTCAATAATGTGGAATTGATACCTGGAATTATCATTGGTGGAGTAGATGTTTTTCCCGATCAAATCATCGATCCGGAAAAAACCGGAATGAAATCAATCGGGACCAAAGAAATAATGGTCATGGCCAACAACGATAACATCAATCAATTGCTTGCAGCAACATCAAGCGACATTCAGGTGAGCGATGACGGGGACGAAATTTATTTCCGCGGTTCACGTTCAGGTGATGCCCTCTACATCATTGATGGAATGCGCATGGTAAATCCGCAGGCAATTTGTCCTTCCATTGCCATTGGCAAAATGCAGGTTTACACTGGCGGTGTACCGGCCAAATACGGCGATTTCACAGGAGGTGTTGTTGTCATCGAAACCCAGAGTTACTTTGAGTGGCTGTCCGCTCAGGAATCGGAAAGATTACTAAATGGTGGATATTAAAATTTAATTTATGCAGTTTCTGTTGAACAGGACAAATAAGAACTTACCGGATGAGGAACTGGTTGCACGCTTTGCCGAAAACGGCAACCCCTCCATCA
>CAZJOL010000358.1:0-2355 GCA_964547605.1 uncultured Bacteroidaceae bacterium
TGGTTTCGGTAAACTGAGAAGAGGAAGATTCTTCCTTCTTTTTATTGTCGGCAACAAGTACACCTGAGCGTGAGCCTTCGCGATAAACGGTTACACCCTTGCAACCGCTTTCCCATGCTGTACGTAGCACAGTATCAATCATTGATTCATCAACATGCTCAGGAACATTGACTGTTACGCTGATGCTGTGATCAACCCATTTCTGAATGGCGCCCTGCATTTTCACCTTGCTGATCCAGTCAACATCGTTGCTGGTTGCTTTATGATAAGGTGATTTTGCAATCAGTTCGTTCAGCTGTTCTTCGGAATAATGATATTTTACTTCATCCACATCGTATCCGTTCATTCCGGCCCAGGTCAGGAATTTCGGATGAAACACGTTGAATTCTTCCCAGCTGTCACCAGACTCATCAATGAAAGTTGCATTTGAATTTTTGTCATTCGGATTGACTTTCTTTCTGCGTTTGTATGCTGTGAGAAAGACTGGCTCAATACCGGATGTTGTCTGTGTAAGAATACTGACGCTGCCTGTCGGTGCTATTGTAAGCAGAGCAATATTGCGGCGTCCGAATTTCTTCATCGATTCTTTCAGTTGCGGTTCTTCGGTAAAAAGACGATTGATGAAAGGATTGTTTTTTTCACGGTCAAAATCGTACACCAGGAACGGACCACGCTCTGCAGCGAGATTTACAGAGGATTTGTAAGCTTCAACAGCAAGTGTCTTGTGAATGCTGACGCTGAAATCAATGGCTTCATCCGAGCCGTAACGCAGATTCAGTGCGGCAAGCATATCGCCTTCAGCGGTTATGCCAATACCTGTACGACGTCCCTGCAGCGCTTTGTCTTTGATTTTAGCCCAAAGCTGGCGTTCAGTATTTTTAATATCACCGGGTTCCGGATCATTGTCGATTTTTTCAAGAATGGCATCAACCTTTTCGAGCTCCATATCAATGATGTCATCCATGATTCGCTGAGCATACCAGACGTGTTCGCGGAAAAGCGGCATGTTGAAACTGGCCTTTTCGGTGAATGGATTTTCAACGTAGCTATAAAGATTTATGGCGAGCAGGCGGCAGCTATCGTAGGGACAGAGCGGAATTTCGCCACACGGATTTGTCGAAACCGTTTCGAATCCGAGATCAGCATAGCAATCAGGAACCGATTCGCGTTTGATGGTATCCCAGAAAAGAATTCCCGGCTCAGCCGATTTCCATGCATTGTGAACAATTTTTCCCCACAGGTCGCGGGCTTCTATGGTTTTTGAAAAAACCGGTTTGTCGGAGTGGATCGGATATCTCTGAGTGTATTGTTTGTCAGATGCGACGGAATTCATGAACTCATCGTCGATGCGGACCGAAACATTGGCTCCGGTGATCTTACCCTGCTCCATTTTGGCATCGATGAAACTTTCAGAATCCGGATGATTGATCGAGATGCTGAGCATGAGGGCGCCACGACGTCCGTCCTGAGCCACTTCGCGTGTTGAGTTGCTGTAACGCTCCATAAAAGGAACAATGCCCGTTGATGTCAGTGCGCTGTTTTTCACCGGAGAACCTTTCGGACGGATATGGCTGAGGTCGTGACCTACACCGCCACGGCGTTTCATGAGCTGGACCTGCTCTTCATCAACTTTCATGATACCGCCGTATGAATCGGCTTTATTGGAACCAATGACAAAACAGTTGGACAAACTGGCTATCTGGAAATTGTTGCCGATACCGGCCATAGGACTTCCCTGCGGAACGATGTAGCGGAAGCTTCTCAAAACTTCAAACACTTCATCCTCAGACATCGGATTGTTGTAGTTTTTCTCAATGCGGGCAATTTCGCGGGCTATGCGGCGGTGCATATCATCGGGCGTGGCTTCGTAGATATTGCCCTGGCTGTCCTTGAGGGCATACTTGCTCACCCATACGCTGGCAGCCAGCGCATCTCCGTTGAAATACTCCGTCGATTGTTTGAGGGCATCTTCATATAAATAAACCCTTTTTTCAGGTGCATCCGATTTTATTTCCTGGTTTTCGAAAATATTCGGGCGTGTGCGTTTATTCACGATCTGATCGTAACCACCTGATTTCGAGTCGTTTTCCGCTTTTACCGTTGATTGTCCTACCAAACTGTTGTCCATTGCTCAATGCTTATTAAGTTAATCCGATGTAATTCAACCATTAAGAAATTTCTCAATAGCTGCTTAATTGGTCTGCTAAAATAAAAACAACTGTTTGTTAGGCAAAGCCCAAATTATTAACAATAAGCTATACTTTTCAACTGACAAGGTTAATCATCTGATCAGACGAATTTTATTATTTATCTATATAAACAACATATGTTTTAGTCGCTCTAACAATCAGTCTT
>CAZJOL010000359.1:0-2345 GCA_964547605.1 uncultured Bacteroidaceae bacterium
TTCTTCGTCGCTTTCGGACGGTGGAATGTTGTTTTTGCTCTGAAGTTTGAATTTTGAGACGGCCTCTGCAGGAAATTTCAAACAGACTACGCCCAACATATTGTAAAATCGCTGCAGAAGCGGCTTTTGATGGCTGTCGGAACAGAATTTCAGGACAATGTGTAGTATTCGGAAACAGGAGTTATTCACAAGAGCAACGTTCCCTCAACTTCCCGAAATCAAAACCTCATAATTAATCCAAAACCATTTGATGTGGCTGTCAGATGCATTTCCTTTTGTAAACAACCCGTTTTTTTCAGGCCAGTATTGTAAATGTTTACTGCATTTTCTGTACGACGGACAAATGCGGCATGAAGAGGAATTGAAAAAGCAATCAATCCAACACCTACTGCGGCCAATGTCCATTGTGGCTCCATGCCGGACAGTGCAGCCCCGATAGGATATCCTATGCAAAAACCACCGGCATAACCGAATACACTTGATGCAAATGCATTATTTCTTGCAGCTCGTAATTCACTGTATGCTGCTGTATTTGATTTCAGTACTCCGGTAAGTCTTTTGGGTGTCAGAACTATACTGTTCTGCATGAATATTACACCATTGTTTCTGACAATAGTAATTGAGTCAGTCGAATTCTGGCTTTGTGCTGTAATAAAGATCAGCAGGGCAATCGTCGAAATAAGCAATCTGTTCATTGTGTGTTTATTGAATTGATTAATCTTTGTAATACAAAAAATAATACGCCTCCACATTATCCAGATACGCGCCATCAAAGCCGGCATCGATGATTTTTTTCGTATATGAATCATTGTTGCCGAAAATGATTTTTTGCCAGTCTTTGTTCCAGAATTTCACCCAATACTCATCATCATAGCCATCGTATTTATTTTTTATCCATCCGGGCTGACAAATGTTCCAGCTGTCTTTCCAGTAGTACCTGAATTTTTCCGCCGCTCCAATATTCATGTATGCAATCACCAGACGCTTTCCGCCGTTGGCCTTTGTTTTCAATTGTTCGATTTCAGCAGATGTAAACGCATCATCTTCAAAAAACAAATCCATTAAAATCACGTCATAGTTGGTGGCTGCAACTGCGTCAATGAAAGCCTGCTTAGATGAATATTTTTCAGTGTTTATGAGGTATAGAAAATTTCTTGCCTCAGCCAGTGTTGTAATGTCGCTGTCATTTTCAGCCGGAATCCACGAAGGAATATCAGTGTAATCATAGTTTTCGGGTTCACGTACAAAACAAATATATCCTTCATTATAATTCATGTCATACGCATCGTTGGTCAGGGCGCTGCTGTTCACATATTCCGAAACAAGAATTTTTGTGTGATAGGAAAGCTCCGCCGCCAGGGATTGCCTGTAATCATCCCAATGAAAAGTTCCGTTGTAGTAGAGTTCCTCTATCCCAATGCCGTCTATAGCATTCATGTAGGAATTATCGAGGTTGCATGAAAAATCAGGTTCTGCATTAATATAAGCAAGTTCAATTCCGTTTTGCGGAATGACAATAAAATCCGGATCAATGCCACGTGCATATTGAGAGATGTCAATCACAAATTCTTGCATTTTCAATGCAGCTTCATTGGATCTTTTTTCTTTTGAACATCCGGCTGAAATCAGCACCAGAAGCGATAATGCAAACAAAAATTTAATCATGGAATTTTTCATTCGAACAATCATGAATGTCAGATATATTTCCCATACGACAATCTTCTCCAAACCTTTTCCAGCGGGCCGGATTCAAAGAAACGGAAATATACAATATTCAGGAGAATCTGGGAAGCATAGACGCAAAGCGCGATTCCGACAACCATCATCACATCTGTCTGCCCGAATAATCCGAAGCCCCAGCCATAGAAAATGATTCCGAGAATGAGCGACTGCATCAGGTAATTGGTGAGCGACATGCGTCCCATCAGCGCAAATGGCTTCAGCAGACGCGCCGGAGTGGGGAACGATGCAATGAGCAGAATGAATATCAGATATGTCGAAGCGACAAAAAGATTCATCAGCTCGTAACCGGCCATGAAAGCGGCAGTTGCAAATGGCCCTTCAATTGAAAAAATGGTTTCGTATTTAAGATATATGAAAATCGCTGCTGCAGCCATGAGCACGAGAGCCACAATCCATCTTGCCTTGTAGGTTGCCACTCTTTTGTGAAGCAGTTTCTTTGAAGCAACAAAGCCAAACAAAGTAAGACCAATGATTTTCGGCAGATAATAAAACAGATTAATGTTGCGGAAATCAGCATATTCGTGCAGACGCATTTGAAGAATATCAATATAGTTTCCATTGGCGTACACAACCTTTGCATTTTCGAGGCATTCTTTACACAG
>CAZJOL010000360.1:0-2339 GCA_964547605.1 uncultured Bacteroidaceae bacterium
CGTTGAACTAAACCGCCCCTTTGCAGAGGCGGTAAGATGATGGTAAATTTAGGGTTGCAAAACTTTAAACAAAACCATCATGAAAAATGAAACATCAAAATGTGTTGAGCAGCTCGTGTATGAGATGCAGCTTCGTAATTACAGTGTACGCACTATTGAATCGTATAGCAAGCTGCTTACAAATGTAGAAAATTCTCTTGAACTTCCTCTTGATGAAATCGGGGCAGAGCTTTTTAAAAGTTACCTGCATCAACGAATTATGCAAGATGAAATTTCTGTTTCGATGATTAATCAACTCATCAGCGCATATAAAATTTTACAGGTTGATGTGTTGAAGCGAGACTGGAAGACAATAACAGTCAAAAGACCACGACGGGAAAAGAAACTCCCGGTTGTTTTGTCGGTTGAAGAAGTACAGCGCATGATATCCGCAACTAAAAATCTGAAACATCGTGCACTGATTATGCTGACTTATTCTGCAGGCTTGCGCAGGCAGGAAGCACAAATGATAAAGCCATTGGATATTGATTCAGCACGTATGCAGGTTCGCGTGGTTCAAGGGAAAGGCAAAAAAGATCGTTACACTATTTTATCAGCAAAAGCACTTGAGATGTTGCGACAATACTATAAAATTGCGAGGCCTGAAAAATATTTGTTTGAGGCACAGGGTAAAAAAGGACAAACACTGTCAGACACTACGCTGAATTGTATCGTTAAAAAATGTGCTGCCAAAGCAGGGATAAGAAAAGACATTTCTTTTCACACACTGCGTCATTGTTTTGCAACGCATTTGCTTGAGGCGGGTGTAAACATAAGACTGATTCAGCAGTTCATGGGGCATACATCCATTAAAACGACAACAATTTATTTGCATCTGGCCAATATTAATCCCGCAAGTATTCAGTCTCCGCTTGATTCCATGAATATTTAAATATTGAAAAATCATGGAAAACAAGAAACAAAACATTGAACTGGCTGATGTTTTCAGTCAGCATGCAACAACATTTCTTTCAGCGCACACTCTAAGTTCAACTCAGCAAAAAGCATTTGAAGACATTGTGAAATGCCGCACATCGGAATTAGGCGGACATGTTGAAAAATGCAATCATTGCGGATATATACGCCAATCGTATAACTCGTGTCGCAATCGGCATTGCCCGAAATGTCAATTTGTAAAAAAAGAACAGTGGGTTGATAAATTGGTTGCCAATCTGCCTCCCGTCAAGCATTTTCATGTGGTATTCACTATTCCGGCATTACTTCACAAACTTTTTTACATCAATCAGGCGAAAGCATATTCACTTCTTATGCAGGCAGCAGGGCAAACATTGACACAATGTGCAAAAAAGCAATACTCAGGCATTCAGATCGGAGCCGTATCCATTTTACACACATGGGGGCAAACACTTGTTTATCATCCGCATGTTCACATGATTGTTCCGGCCGGTGGACTGTCCGAAGACCAAACGGAATGGATATCGACCGGAAATAAATTCTTTCTTCCCGTGAAAGTGCTCAGCCAAGTTTTCAGAGGCATTATGTGTCGCATGATTGAAAATAGTTGTTCTGTAAACGAAATCAAAATGCCTGAAGGCTTAACCGATTTCAGAACGCTCAAATCACAATGCTACCTCAAAAAATGGGTTGTCTATTGCGAAAAACCGTTTTCCAATTCCGATCGACTCATTCACTATCTGGGCAATTATACCCATCGTGTTGCAATATCGAACAACAGAATAGTCTCGCATGAAAATGATGTAGTGCGCTTTTCAATCAAAGACTATAAGGCTGCCGGAATGCGCAAGCACATTGATCTTGATGCAAACGAGTTCATCAGGCGATTTTTGCAACACGTTTTACCAGGCGGTTTTTGCAAAATACGGTATTTTGGTTTTTTAGCCTTGCGCAACATGAAAGAAAGTCTGGGCATCTGTTTTGATCTCATTGCTGCCGCTTCGTATCTGCCTTCACTCTCCGGCTTGTGTGCTCTTGATGTGTGGCGCACTATAACCGGACGAGATCCGATAAAATGCCCCAAGTGCGCTGTTGGAATATTGCAGTCCCATTCTGCTCCACCTTTGCTCATAACATGAAAATCAAAAAATTACAATCGTTCTTTGATGTTTTGTTCTCAAAATTAAAGACTGTAAAAGGGCTTCATGGGATAATTATGTCCTGCCCGACAAAACTCTTCAATAAAAAAATCAAAATGCTGGCTCAAATTGAATTACAGGCTGTAAAAAACAAGATCATAAGAAAGGAAAATGCACTCAGGCTTTATACCATTCCCATAGCATGCGGCTGAGTCCAACTTCGTTTTATTCATCATTCCTGAGTCG
>CAZJOL010000361.1:0-2336 GCA_964547605.1 uncultured Bacteroidaceae bacterium
CGTTTTACGAATTTCGGACATAATGAGATTTATATTTTTCGCGGCGATGATGCACCGGTTGTCATGCTAGAAATAGGCCGCCTGCGCGAAATAGCTTTCCGCGAAGCAGGTGGCGGTACCGGCGAATCCGTTGACATTGATGAATTTGACAAAGGCCCCAATGCCTATTTCCAGCTCATCGTGTGGAATCCGCTTGAACATGAAATCATAGGCGGTTACCGCTACATCAAGCTTAAAGACACGCATCCCGATGAGCATGGTCATTATCATCTGGCAACAACACACATGTTCCGGTTTTCTGAAAAATTCATGGAAGAATATTTTCATGATACAATTGAACTTGGTCGTTCATTTGTTCAGCCGCAATATCAGCCATCGCGCGACAGCCGCAAGGGAATATTTTCACTCGACAACCTCTGGGACGGGCTTGGCGGGCTCATTATCATGCATCCCGACATAAAATATTTTTACGGCAAGGTGACCATGTATCTAAAATATGATCAGTTTGCCCGCGATGTCATCATGTCGTTTCTGATGAAATATTTTCCGGACCGCGACAATCTGGTATGGGCCTATGTTCCACGCCCCATCCGCACCACGGATGATGTTGTCAAAAACATTCTTCATGGTAAGACCTATGAGGAAGACAAAACACTGCTCCTACGTTTTGTACGCAGCCGCGGAATGATTTTCCCACCGCTGGTGAATGCTTATATGAATCTTACCAATTCAATGCGCACATTCGGTTCTTCGCTCAATGATACTTTCGGTGATGTAGAGGAAATTGGCATACTTGTTAATATTGCTGATATTTACGAATCGAAAAAGCATCGGCACCTGGCTTCTTTCTATAAGGGCCGCGAATAATTGTTTCTTTTACCATGATTGCAAAATATATTGCCGGTTGCACAACCTGGACAAAGTGTCCCCCTGCTAAATTACCTGAGTACGCGTTTACCGGGCGCTCCAATGTTGGTAAGTCCTCGCTTATCAATGCAATGACAGAAATAAATAAATTGGCTAAAATCAGCTCCACGCCTGGTAAAACGCAGATAATTAATCATTTTATCATCGACAATTGCTGGTATCTGGCCGATCTCCCGGGCTACGGGTATGCAAAGATTTCAAAAAAAACGAGAGAGAAGTGGGGCCCAATGATACGCGAATACCTGCGCCGGCGCGAAAATCTGATGACCACTTTTGTGCTGATCGATTCACGTCTTGAACCGCAGAAAATAGATATGGAATTCATAGACTGGCTGGGCGAGAACAGCATACCGCTTGCACTTATTTTTACCAAAGCCGATAAATGTACAAAGAATGAGCTCAAACGGAATGTTGATGCGGTGCTAAAAAAAGTTTCAGAAAACTGGGAAGAGCTTCCGGCTCATGTAATTACTTCTTCGGAAACCAGAGCGGGAATCGACGATTTAGTGAAATTTATTGAAGGGGTGAACCTCCAGTGGGATCCCCGGACTTAGCATTGTTGAAAGCTGAGTTGAGTGAGTGGCGCTTCATGCGCACCAGCCCGAAATACCACATAAACGCGACAAAAGGGAAGAACAATATCAGCGCCCATGTTTTTTCGAGCATGAGCAGAAAATCGTAGATTCCGTGCAGGAGAAAAGGCATGAAAAAAGCCATGAACAAATGCCAGCCCCTGTTGGAAGGTAAGAATTTTGCAAGTCCGAAACGATATCCCATCACAACACCAAACAGCATATGTGCCGGAACTGCCGTGATTGCACGCATGTAGCCAACCGATTCCGACTGGTTGCCGACAACATACATTATATTCTCAACAAGGGCAAAGCCGAGCGACACAATGCCCGCATACACAATACCGTCGAAGCGCTCGTTGAAATGTCTTGAGCGGAAAAACAACAAATAAACCGCCAGCCATTTGAAAATTTCTTCGGTGAAACCGGCCACAGCAAAGGCATCGAGAAAAGCCCCTGTAGAACCGGAATATTTATCCACATATTTTGAAATAAAAATCTCAACAAACAGAATCGGAATTACAATAAATGCTCCCGCAACCAAAGCCTTGATGAGCATTCCGATGGGTTCCTTTTCATATTTGTCCCTGTAATAAAGATAGAAAGCCAGCAGAAAAACGGGCGCAGCGGAAAGGAGAAGTAAATTCATACTGAATATTTTAGGGTAAAGATAATAATCATTGGGAAATATTATAATTGATGCAAATAAAAAAACCGGCCTTATGGACCGGTTTTTCTTTGTGGTGTATAGCGACAATTATTTGATTTCCCAGGTTTCGCCACTGTTGAAAAGGTCATCCATGCATTTGATTTTGCTGGATGCTTTTACGGTTTTGA
>CAZJOL010000362.1:0-2324 GCA_964547605.1 uncultured Bacteroidaceae bacterium
AAGCTTGAATCACTCACGCCAGTAGTTAATGCAATGCATATTTTCGAGCGTGAAATGCATGAAAACCACGGCATCGGATTTCCGGGAAATCCCTGGCTGAAACCTGTCAGGTGGCCGCATAACCGCTACGATAGCAACAGCTGTATGAATGATTATCCATTCTTCCATATCGACAGTGAAGAGTTGCACGAGGTAGGCGTAGGGCCGGTTCACGCAGGAATTATCGAGCCCGGACATTTTCGTTTTATCTGCAACGGGGAAACTGTTCATCATCTCGAAATTCATCTGGGATACCAGCACCGCGGCGTTGAAGAACTTTTTGTTTCAAAAAAATCCAATTTGCAAAAAGCAATCCTGAGTGAAAGCATTACAGGTGATACTGCAGTTGGCCACGCACTCTGCCATTCGCAGCTTATGGAAGAACTTGCAGGAAAACCCGTTACCGAAACTCTGCAGTTGGAGCGGGCTATAGCGCTTGAGCTTGAACGCATAGCCGTACATCTTGGCGACACAGCAGCACTTTGCGGCGATATAGCATACCAGCTCGGACAAGTGGTGTGCGAATCACTGCGCACCGTGGTAATCAATACAACCCAGTATTGGTGCGGAAATCGATTCGGCAAAGGATTTATCCGTTCAGGCGGAACCCATTATCCGATGACAAAAGAAGTGGCTGATGAGATTCTGAAAAATCTTGAATACGTTGAAAAGCGGTACAATGAAATGGCCGCACATCTGTATTCCATGCCTGGTGCACTCTCCCGTTTCGATGGAATCGGCATCGTTACCAATGAGCAGGGTTTACGTGCAGGACTTACCGGAATGGCTGCACGCATGTGTGGAATTCCGCGCGATGTGCGTACTACGCATCCGTTTCAGGCATACCGGAATTTTGAATATGAGCCGGTAGTATTCAACAGCGGTGATGTACTGGCGCGAGCGCTTGTACGCAGAGGCGAAATTGCGAAGTCGCTTGAATTAATCAGGACAATGATTACAGACATTCTGTCACGGATTGCAAATCCGCGCCAGAATGATAGTGTAATAAATACGGCACCTGATTACAAAATGGCTCTGGCTGCGAATTCAGTGTGTATCTCCATGACTGAAGGATGGCGTGGTGAAATTGTTCATGTGGCTGTTTCGGATGATAATGGAGAAATTTCGAAATACAAAATCACAGATCCCTCGCTGCACAACTGGACCGGACTCGCGCTCGCCGTGCGGAATCAGGAGATATCCGATTTTCCGGTCTGCAACAAAAGTTTCAATCTGAGTTATTGTGGTTACGATTTATAATCAACGGTCATTATGAAATATTCACGCGATATACAAATCCCGGTGTTTCCGGAAACAGAAACGGAGAAAAACAAGAATATCCGCAATGTGTATTTCGGTATTCCTGAAGCGGGCATTCTGCTTCATCACGGGAAACAATACGTGCCTGACCTGAAAAAGCCGGTGCTGACGGAATTATTCCGTGGCCGTCCTGAAATCAGCGCAGACATTACAGTTCAGGAGCTGGATATGCTTGCAGATCTTTGTCCGGTCAACGCTTTTGAAAAAGAAAATTTCTGTCTGAACCTCGGCAAATGCGTCTTCTGCAAGGAATGTCATTTTGCGTTGCCCGATAAAATCAACTTCACCAACGATTATAAAATCGCCACCAATGATCCGGAAATGCTGAAAATTTATCCGGGACTGACTGAGCCCATTCGCTTTAATGATGAGCTGCGCCGGAAAGAAGTACGGAAACTTTTCCGCAAATCGCTGAAGCTGCGTCAGGTATCGGCTGCGGGCGACAATTCCTGCGAGATGGAACTGAATGCGGCCGGTAATGTGAATTTCGACATGGGACGCTACGGGATAGAATTTGTGGCTTCGCCCCGCCACGCCGATGGCATTGTGATTACAGGGCCAATCTCGGAAAATATGGCAGAAGCACTCAGAATCACCTGGGAAGCTGTCCCCTCACCCAAAATCTGCATTCTTGCCGGCGTTGATGCCATTTCGGGCGGTATCTTCGCTGACAGTCCGGCGTTGAAACGCAAAATGCTTGCTCCTGGCGCGGATTTGCAATCCGTGACAGGTGACACAATTAAAGTCGATTTATATGTCCCGGGCAATCCTAGTCACCCGCTGACATTCATCAACGGGGTACTGTCGCTGATTGGGAAATAGGCGGATTTCCAAAAAAAAATCAATCGTCGTGTTGCAATTAAAAAAAAGTTTCTATCTTTGCAGTCCCAAAACCAAGGGAAAGTTCAAACGGTTCGGTAGTTCAGTTGGTTAGAATACGTGCCTGTCACGCACGGGGTCGCGGG
>CAZJOL010000363.1:0-2323 GCA_964547605.1 uncultured Bacteroidaceae bacterium
TTCTCCGGCTTCTTTGGTAGCCTGACGCTGTGAATCGTTGAAATAAGCCGGAACGGTAATAACAGCTTCCGTTACTTCACTACCCAGGTAATCTTCAGCTGTTTTTTTCATCTTCTGAAGAATCATTGCTGATATTTCCTGCGGTGTGTACTGCCGGTCATCAATCTGCACACGTGGTGTATTGTTGGGGCCGCGCTCAACTTTATAAGGCACACGGCCGACTTCTTTACCAACACGGTCAAAGGTTTCACCCATGAATCGTTTTATCGAATATACAGTGCGGGTCGGATTGGTGATGGCCTGGCGTTTGGCCGGGTCTCCCACTTTACGTTCGCCGTTGTCGGTAAATGCAACCATACTCGGAGTGGTGCGTTTTCCTTCACTGTTGGCGATTACAATCGGCTCACTGCCTTCCATGACTGCCACACATGAATTGGTGGTTCCTAAGTCAATTCCTATTATTTTTCCCATTTTTCAGATTTTATCGCCGGCGGCTTGTCAACTTTGATACCAAAGGGATTTCTGTCATTAATTGCAGAAAATCGGTCACATTTTGCAAAAGTGAACACGCAAAATATGTCAAAATGACATAAAAAAAGCTGCCAAAGGCAGCTTTGAAGAAACGTCTTTAAACTATTTGGCAGAAGCGCTGACTTCCTTGAATTTGATTCCGGCAGGAACTTCAAAAGCTCCATCAGGAGCACTGGCGCCTTCTTCCATCTTTGTCATCTCAGTGGTCACTGTCATGCCCATGGCTGTGGTTTCCGATTTGATGGCAATTCCTTTCCAAACCCATGTCTTGGATTTGGTTCCTTCGAAATCCATTTTATAAACATCACACATCTTACCCTGAATTTCCTGACTAGCTTCTTTGGACATGTGGTATTTGTCCATCATGTCTTTTGACATGCTGTTATAGTTAAGATTGTCGGATTTAACAACCTTCACCTTGGTTCCTTCTTTTGTGGTACCGTCCCAGCTATAAACAAATTCGCCGTCATTCAGCATGAAAGTGGTTGTTTTCATACCCATCATATCCATGGTACTCTGGGTGTAGGATTTTTTTCCATAATTGTCCCAGTACATGGTCATTGTGGTGGGCATACCCATGGTGACCATTTTGTATTCAACCATCCCTTTTTCAACACCATAAATCTGATCCGGATTGCCGGATGTTACCTGTTCTTCGGTCTTGGTGCTGTCGGTTGAATCATTGGTTTTGCTTTCTTTTCCCCCGCAGGAGACCAGGATGAAAGCAATGAAAGCCATTGCCATAACAGATGCGAAATGTTTCATATAGGTTTTTTGGTTTGGGTTTCTAGTATTCAGAAAGTTCTATGTAGGTTACGGTTGAACCATCATCGCTCTTCATCCACAGCTCTTTATCACGAAGTTTCATTATGTAATAATCAGTCGACCATGTAACATCATTGCCTGATGTGTCTTGCCTTATACAGTCAAGATAAAGGTACTTGAAATCATCAGAAAACTCCCATGCAGCACTGTAATGATATGATGAATCCAGATAAAACGTTGAACTTTTATCGCTTTTAAACTCAATATAGCCGTTTTTAAATACATCAGTCCAGTCCTGACCATTAACAGTCACTTTCTGGTATTCCCATTTATTCACCAACCGATTCTCGGGAGTGCGTAAACTAATTACAGGGCCTTCATCATAATAGCAACCTGTCAAAGAAACTGCCAAAACAAAGATGGGTAAAAGTAATTTTTTCATGTTCAGTTTTTTTTGCAAAAGTAATGGAAAATATAATTATAAAAAGACATGAGCGTACAATGTGTCAAAATTCAACTGTTAATCCATCGTAAGCCAGAAAAACATCAGGGGGCATTGATTTCTGCACCTGATCATGCATACCAAGGAAATGACTGATATGGGTCAGATATGTCTGCTTCGCATTCAGTTTTTGAATGTGCTCCAGCGCTTCATCCAGCGAAAAATGCGACGGGTGTTTCTTTTTTCTCAGCGCATTCAGCACAAGCAATTTCGCGTTTTTCATCAACTCCATCGACGATTCAGAAATATGGCTGGCATCAGTTACATACACCATGTTGTCGATTCGGAATCCCAGTATTGGCGCTTCACCGTGCATGACAGGAATTGGAATAATCTTCTGTCCATTAATCTCAAACGGTTTTTCATCAACCACGGTCAGATTTATTTTTGGCGCACCAAGATAATCGCCGGGATTGAAAATGTAGGGGAACTCCGTTTTTATTGATTCCACCGTGGCTGCGTTGGCATATATGTCAATTGTTTTTCCGCGGATGTAATTGAATGCCCTGATATCGTCGAGCCCGG
>CAZJOL010000364.1:0-2322 GCA_964547605.1 uncultured Bacteroidaceae bacterium
GATGCCATCATGGAACGCGGACGTCGCTTCAACAAGGAAATGCGTGAGCTCGACGACAGCCAGTGCGAAATGCGCAAAAAAGGGACCGCCCACCTTACCCATATCATGAACGACTATGATCTGCTTCCGGTACACAACTTCAAATTCGGTGTTCACTCCGAAATCGGCAAAATCCACGGCGATGTCTGGATGAGCTATTTCACTCAGGGTGTTCCTGATGGTTGCTGGATTGGTTGCAACATGAGCTGCGCCAAAGGTGTTGATGATTTCGAACTCAAGACCGGCCCGTACAAAGGACAGAAAGTCATTGTTGACGGACCAGAATATGAAACAACTTCTTCGCTCGGTTCCATCATGGGCATTTTTGATCCCGAATGGACCATCGAAGCCAACTTCTATTGCGATACCTACGGAATCTGCACCATTTCATGGGGAACCATCATGGGCTTCATCATGGAATGCTATGAACTTGGTATTCTCAATAAAGAACGTACCGGAGGACTGGATCTGAATTTTGGCAGTAAAGACGATGCAATGGAACTGCTGCATCAGGTTGCCCGCGGTGAAGGCTTCGGACTGACAGCCGGCAAAGGTGTCCGCGTAATGAAGGATATGTTCATTGCCAACGGCTGGGGCGATGCTCAGCTGATTGAAGATATCGGCATGGAAAACAAAGGTCTGGAGTACAGTCAGTACATTTCGAAAGAATCACTGGCGCAGCAGGGCGGTTATGCCATGACCAACAAAGGTCCTCAGCATGACGAAGCATGGCTGATTTTCATGGACATGGTGAACAACCAGATTCCGACATTCGAAAAGAAAGCCGAAGCATTGTTCTATTTCCCGATGTTCCGCACCTGGTTTGGTCTGCAGGGACTCTGCAAACTTCCGTGGAACGACGTTGAACCAGCCGACAATGCACAGACAGACGAACCCGCCAAGGTTCCGGAACATGTTGATAACTATGTGACTATTTATAAAGCAGTGACCGGAAACGACTTCAGCAAAGAAGAACTCATCCGTCAGAGCGAAAGAGTGTATAACTTCCAGCGTGTTTTCAATATCCGCATGGGAAAAGGACTTCGCAAACATGATGCACAACCCTACCGCGCCTGTGGTCCTGTTACGAAGGAAGAATACGAAAGCCGCGCTGAACGTTACGACAAGCAGATGAAAGACCTTATCGGAATTGATCCGGAAGGAAAATCAACGGAAGAAAAAATGGCCATCACACGTCAGTATCGCGAAAACAGATATGAGCAGCTTCTTGACGCTGTTTACAATCGTCGCGGATGGACCAAAAACGGTGTTCCGACCATTGAACATATGAAAGATCTCGGAATGGATCTGCCGGAAGTAATGGAAGTAATCAGCCCGCTTCAATAATAGCTGAACAGATTGATGTAAAATAAAAAAGCCCTGAAGAAATTCGGGGCTTTGATTTTTTCTGTGTCGTCCGGACTTATCCTATTAACATGGCTCCTGCAATTGCGGCGGCCATGACGAGAATGTAAATGGTCCAGAGAGCGGCTTCTTTTACTTGATTCATGGCTTTAGTATTTTTAAGGTTCGACATTTTTTTTGAGTTTGTTTCAGTAAAGGTAGGCCTCCTGGCTGCTGCAATCAAGACACGCTTAGTTTACGGCAATATCGGGTAAGTTAACGTATGCAGTTTTATGCATTTAATCAGTTTTCCTTAATTGCTATTCATATAACACGTAGTTTTTGGCATGGTTGCCTGGTTTTGACCTTCGACGAATTGCGAATATTTCGAAAATGGCATTTTTGTCATTATTTGGGTGAGGACTTATTTATATTTTAATGTATAGGCAAATGTTCTTCAAATTAAACAATTGTAAACATCAGATAATCAGCAATATAATAAAAATTTGAATTATTTAGTACTATGTAATGCATAGAAGTAAAATTATTTTAGTACTTTTGTATCATGAACGAGGAAAAAATTATATCGCAATTCCGCAAAGGTGTTCTTGAAATGTGTGTGCTCAGGCTGTCTGACGGCGCAGCCAAATACACCGGCGACCTGTTGCAGGAATTAAAGTCAGCCCGTCTGCTGGTGGTGGAAGGAACCATCTATCCCTTGCTCAATCGGCTGAAAGATGAGGGATACCTTGAATACTATTGGGAGGAAAGCTCCGGCGGTCCGCCCAGGAAATACTATCGCTGCACCGACAAGGGCAGGGAATACCTGAACATGCTGCGTCAGGGCTGGGTTGAAATGGTGGAATCAGTAAATGCAATCATTAAATAAAAGACAAAATGAAAAAAATTGACCTCTATGAAATAGCAATTAAAATTTTA
>CAZJOL010000365.1:0-2309 GCA_964547605.1 uncultured Bacteroidaceae bacterium
AAAGAAATAAATTTCAGACAGTCTCTGAAGCTTTTTCTGGTATTATTGCGGATGTACTCAATTATCTGAGCCGGTCAGCAGCGCGGACTTTCATTTCGTCCTTGCGGATGGCTTTGTTGGCAAACACAAGCAGAACCATGCTGATGAGCGGCATAATGATTCCCGTTTCCTTGTAGTATGCATTGCCGTGAACTGCATCGGCCAGGCGCTCGGGAACAAGGAACATGGCGCCGATGAGCAGACAGTTGAGGATGAAAACGAAGGCATTGAAACGCATTTGCCTGACGCGGTTTTTGAAAAGAAAAATGGAAATCAGAAAACTGACTGCGGTAATGGTCCCGACAAACAGCAGCAGCAGCGGATTGTAAACACCTGCCACCAGAACATCTCCTTTGCATTCATGGAGGTAAAGGTAACCAGCGGCACCGTCGGTTAATACTCTTGAAAACGGAATAAAAATCATTGCCAGAATGGCAAGTGCGCCACCAAGCAGATAGAGTGACTGAATTCGCTGTATCATGGTTTCAAATTTTGACAAAATTAGCGATTTTTCATTCCATGAGCAAATGAAGAATTTCCGGTGATTTCAATACAGCTGTTTCCGGAAAATGATAGCGGAAATATTGCAGCATGACCTGGAAAATATTTTTCATGGAACGCGATGGAATGCGGGTTTCAAAGGGCGCATTGATTTCCGCTGATATTACTTCACGCAAAAATTCCGAATCTGCCTGATTTAATGCGGCCTGCGTTGTTCCGGGAACAAATCCTTTGTCAAGCGTGAAAATAATATTTTCTTCTGCATTTGCAGGACCGTCAATTCCAAATCCAAGGAGCGAAGCCAGTCCGAAGCCGAACTGAACCGGATAAGCTGCAGGAAGATATTCGCTTTCGTTTATAAACCGGATGCATTGTTCAATGTAGTGAAACAGTTCCGGTGTCATCGATTCCTCGCGGATGTATTTTACGGCGCACTCGGCCATGAATGTTGAAATGGCCTGACGTCTGAAATCAAAAGCACTGTAACGTGGTACATAATCGAGCGACAGCGATTTCACTTTCGGGAGTTTTCCGCTGAGACCTGTAATGTACTGACATTCGGTAATGCTCAGCGGATACGACAGAAAAGGAAATTTATTTCTGTTGTTTTTGAGATACGATGCAATGAAAAATGTACGCAGCCCTTCTTCGGTCAGGCATTTTATGATTAATCCGTTGTCGCCGTATTTTACGGAGTGTAACACTATGCAACGGACAACAGAAATCATATCAGTGGTAAAACATGAGTTTGGTCGCTTTTGTCACCGAGCCGTCGTCGTTGGTGACAAACACCAGATACACTCCGGTTGCCGGACGGTCTCCGCTCATATCAATGCAGTTCCATACTGCCTGACCGCCCTGGGCGCGCGTTTTGTAAATCAGCGTGCCGTACGTATCTGTTATTGTAACCCATCCGTCTTCGATGAGACCTGACACTGACACATATCCATGAAAATCGCTCATCACAGGATTGGGGAATACCAGCACGGAATCAAGCGAAGCTTTCGGATCTGTGGCAGTACCGCGGAAAGAAATGATTCCGTTTGCGGTGGCAAAAAACACTTCGCCGCTTTCGGGAATGATTGAAATGCCGTTGATATCATCTGAAAGCAGTGGTGAATTGGCTGATGTGAAGTGATAAATCTCTTCCGTACCATCTTCGCTAACCAGAAATGCTCCGGCTTTTTCTGTGCCTATCCATTTGCGGTTGGCACCATCTACGGCAATGCATTTTACTTTTTCGGATTCAAGCAGGTTTTGCACATAGCCACCCACTTCAACCAGAATCTGCTGTGCGTCGTAGCTGCCGCCTTCAAACACGTTTTCCGGATTGTATATTACAGCGATTCCTGCATCTGTTCCAATCCATATTTCATTGTCACGATCAACGGCAATGCTGTAAACACCCAGACTTGGCAATGCACCAAAGCCTTCCGAGGTAGTAAGTTTTTTATACTCATCGTCCGAGGTGACATCAATTGTGTTGTTGTCATTGAAAACAAAAATACCTTCGTTTCGCGGCAGTGCAATCCATTTGTAGCCGTTCTGATCAATCGCCGGACTGGATGCGGAACTGAAAGAATAGGCCGAAGAAAAAGTGAAAGTCTTGAATTGCCCGTTGGCTTTTCTTACGCTGAGAAACTTGTTGTTGCCGGTGGTGGCGATCCAGAGATTGCCGTCTGCATCAAAGGTAAGTCCTGTAACATTTACACGGTCAGGAGCCAGACTCACGGGAGATAACACACTGTTTGATTCGTCGTACAGCGCAA
>CAZJOL010000366.1:0-2308 GCA_964547605.1 uncultured Bacteroidaceae bacterium
ACGACACATACTATTACAACAGCCGCGGTCTGCTGCAGGTGACGAAAAACAATCAACTCGGCTTCATTGACCTCAAAGGAAATGTTGTTATTCCGGTTAAATACTCCTATTGCGGCTCATTTACCGAATGGGATATAACTTATTTTTACGATGGTGAAAAATATTCCCTCATCAATTACAAAGGCGAAGTGAAAGATGTTACATACGACGAAATCAATGATTTCTACGGTGGTTTAGCAGTCGTTAGTCTAGACGGAAAATATGGCTACATCAACGGTAAAGGCGAAGAGGTCATCGCCTTGAAATATGATTATGCCGAAGCTTTTTCATATACATTCACCTGCGTGCAGTACAATGGAAAATTTGGCCTCATCAACACAAAAGACAGTGCTGTTGTGCCTTTCATCTATGATGAGATGGTATCGAAATATTCAACAGATGAAGAATCTTATAACTACAACCCTGTTTGGTACAAGGTTCGGAAAGCAAACAAATATGGCTTCATTGACCTCGATGGCAAAATGATAATTCCTGTAGAATACAGCTATATTGCGGAATTCAATGAAAAACAGGTTGCATTGGCAACAATAAATAATAAAACAGGAATGATTGATACGGAAAATCATCAGATTATTCCATTGGTGTATGATGAGATCGGTATCTTCCGCAATGGCTCTGCCAAAGCCAGTAAAGAAGGAAGATGGGGTATCATTGATTCTGTTGACAATGTGATCATTGACTTCAAATATGACTTTGTAAATAACTTTACTGAATTTATGGCTGCTGTTGAAAGTGACGGCAAATGGGGCTTCTGCAATCAGCATGGTTACGAAATCTGCAAAATAAAATACGAGGCTGTTGAAAATTTCAGCGAAGGCTACGCTGCCGTGAAATACAATGGCAAGTGGGGTTTCATTGATAAGGACGGAAAAGAAGTGGTGCCCTGTATTTATTCATCTGTAACAAATTTCAATGGCGGATTCAGCATTGCTGTTGCAGGAAAGAAAACCTACAGCATCGAAGCGGGTTTGTTTACGAGAACGAAAATGTGATGACTGTTGTCAGCTTTCAGCAAGTCTATTTTAAGCGGTGAGCGGTAAGTGGTGAGCAGTGAGCGGTGAGCGGTGAGTAGTGAGTGATGAGTAGTGAGCTTTGTTTTACCAACTCTTTCAGATTATTTCGGAAAATGTAGGCTCAGCTTTCAGTTGTCAGTAATCAGCAGAATGTACCGACCGAAGATTCGGTGCTCTGAGAAGGAGATTGCACTTTGTTTGGCGATAATGCTATATGGCGATGATGTGACAAATCAAAAATCGCATAAACGCATAAACGCCCCATCGCCAAAGATATAACAAGGAACGGAGAAAAATCAGCCCTTCTATACCCCATGCTCAAACGTCATCTTTATGAACTTGATGACTTTATGAACTTTCAACTACGTTGGGCGCGCGTCTCCGGACGCGTGACCTTACAACTCAAAGGTGCTTCACACATTACGCAGTGAATCAATAAAACGCTTTGCCTGCGCTGCATCAGGGGCTTTACCGTGCCAGCGGTAATCGTTTTCGATTTCAGGGACGCCGCGTCCCATCATGGTTTGGGCAAGTATTACCGTAGGCCGTTGTTGGTGCGGATTTGCGAATGCATCCATGAGATCGTCAATGTCATGTCCATCGGTTTCAACAGCGTGCCAGCCATTGGCTTCCCATTTCTGCTTAAGTGGTTCGAGCGACATGACTTTCTCCGTTGGGCCGTCAATCTGCACTCCGTTGCGATCGACAATGGCCATCAGGTTGGTGAGTTTGTAATGCGCGGCGCTCATGGCGGCTTCCCATACACTGCCTTCCTGCAATTCGCCATCACCCAAAATGCAAAACACGCGGGCATTGTTTTGCTGTTGCCGCAGCCCGAGCGCTGTTCCGACTGCCACACCCAATCCCTGTCCAAGCGAACCGGCCGACAATTCAATTCCGGGTAATCCGTGATCACGTCCTGGATGGCCCTGCAGGCGGCTCCCAAGCTTGCGCAGCGTGAGCAATTCTTCTTTTGGAAAATATCCTGCTTCGGACAATGTCGCATACAGAACCGGCGCCACATGCCCGATGCTGAGGATCAGACGGTCACGCTCAGCCCAGTCGGGTTCCTGCGGCCGGTGCTTCATGGTGTGAAAATACAAAACGGAAAAAACATCGGCGAGTCCCAGTGATCCTCCGAGATGACCGCTGCCGGCTGCTTCGAGCGATCGGATGATATTGATGCGAATGTTGTATGCGTGTTGACGGATTGATTCTGCGGTGTTCATACAAAA
>CAZJOL010000367.1:0-2306 GCA_964547605.1 uncultured Bacteroidaceae bacterium
GGCGGATTGTTGCGGAACAGTTCGAAGCGGTCGTAGTGCCTGCGCCAGTAAACAATGGCCTTCCATTTTTGTGCATTGGTATCAGTCAGTCCCGCCGATGCAAAAATGGTGGATGTTGCTTCGAACTGATTTGGATATTTCGGCGAATAGAAACTGTTGGCGCCGAACCCTTTATTGATATAACCGGCCTGCACATCGGTCTTTGTTTTGCCTATTGTTGCATTCATGCGGTAATATGCACCTGCTTTTTTGAAATCGGTGTTTTCAGTGTAGCCATCAGTCGTGCTGCCGCTTAACGACACGATGTGATACACTTTTTTTGTTCTGAAAGGCAGATTGGCCGACAACTCGCCTGTTCCATACAATCCGCCGCGCAGAGAAACCGAAGGTACTGACTTTTGAGGCGACGATGTAATAATATTGATGGCTCCGGCAAATGCATTTGGTCCGAATATGCGTGCCCCTGAACCCTGCAGTACTTCAATTCTTTCTATTGCTGTGATATCAACCGGAATGTCCATATTGTGATGTCCGGTCTGCGGGTCGCTGATATTGATTCCATTGAGAAGGACCAGCACCTGATCGAAGGTTCCGCCGCGCAGCGAAATATCGGACTGTGCGCCTGTGATGCCACGCTGACGAATATCGACGCCCCGCACATATTCGAGCAGAGAACCCAGATCTGTGACCGGAGCCAGCCTGATTTCTTCGGCGCGGATGACATGAACCACCCGAAGCAATTCGGACTGAACAGTGGGGGCAACCTGAGCGCTGATGATGACAGAGTCCAGATTTATTTCCTTTATTGTGTCATTTTGTATCCGGCTTGAATCAATCTGACTGAAGCCGTTCATATCTGAAAATGCAATAAAAAAGATGGCAAACAAAAGGGATATTGTTCTGAAATGCAGTGAGAGAGCAGGTTTTACTGAACAAACCATGGTGGTGGGCTTTGAAATTTTGCGCAAAGGTAGAAATTGAGTACAACCATCATGTTAATTTTCATTGTAAAAACGTACATGCCTACAACTCAAACGATAGCGACTGACGGATTGCTCAGTACATTATACTAATTGCAATCAGTTTCCGCCATTCATCCGGGTGTTGATTCCTCTTGAATTTACCGGAGGTTTGGTTGCAGAACACTCTGTTATGATTACATTTTTGAACGAATATGTAATCTTGTTTTGCGGATCTTTTGGGGCAGTCAGAATCTGTTTTGTTTCATTGGGTTTCAGTTCAATGTAATCCGAATATTTTTTCACGCTGCTCACTACAGTTCCACTTTGATTTCTCCCCTCTGTCACATAAGTAAAACGGAATGTCATGTTTTCAGATCCGTTGTTCTGCGCTTTTAAAATACGTCCGTGTTCAACAGATAAAACTACATCGCAGCGAAACTGATTCCGCTGTGAATGACCACATTGTGCTAAGACAAATATGAAAACAAACAAGATAAATGTTATCTTCATATCGATAAAAATATTTCTTTCAAAGATAAAGCATGTGTCAGGAATAATCAAATGCAGAATGTTAATTTGACTCTGATTTTTTGTTATTTAAGAATGCAAGAATTGTTCAGAGTTCTTTTGACTTCACTTCTGTTGATTTTTGCTCCTGAAGTACTTTAAATTCAATGCCGGGCGTAGTCTTTAAAGAAAAAATTTGTCTGTGGCGTTAATGCGATTATGCGATTATGCGAAATATGATTTGTCGCATCATCGCCACATCGGGTCATCGCCACACATATATTCTATTTTCACACTCGTTCTGTTGGACTATGAGTCGCTCACTGGCATTATTAAGGATGATCAGAAAATATAATTTGTGTTACAAGGTTGAGCCCTTAGAAAGATGAGAAACATTCTGAACAATAAATTGATTTCCGTGCAGCGCCATATCCTAAAAAATCAGATATTTGCACCACTTTAATAACCAAAATATACAATCATGTCCGGAAAAACTTTTGCCGAGAAGATTTTCAATGCCCCTGCGGGGAGCATCGTTTTTGCGAAACCTGATATTGTGCTGTCTCACGACAACACCGCCAGCATTGCAGGCACTTTTAAAAAAATGAATGGTGAGAAGGTCGCTTATCCCGACCAGCTTCTCATTGTGCTTGACCACAATGCACCACCCACCACATCCGGGCTGGCAAACGATTATCAGGCCATCCGCAACATTGTCAAAGAACAGGGGATTAAAAAATTCCACGATGTTGGAAAAGGAATTTGTCATCAGCTGATGGCGCTGCATGCCCGCCCGAAAATGATTGTGGTTGGCTCTGACAGCCACAGTTGCACTGC
>CAZJOL010000368.1:0-2284 GCA_964547605.1 uncultured Bacteroidaceae bacterium
GCTTAGCGAAAAAGGGATCTCTGCCGAAGTAATCAATATTCACACCATCAAACCACTTGACAACGATTTGCTCCTGAAAAGCATTTCGAAAACGCGATGTGTGGTTACCGCCGAAGAACATGTGCAGGCGGGTGGCCTTGGCGAAGCGGTGTCAGCACTGCTGTCACAAAAGCTGCCGGTTCCTCAGGAATTTGTTGCCATGCCCGATGTGTTTGGTGAAAGCGGAACACCCGATGAACTGATGGTGAAATTCGGTCTCAAAGCAATCAATATTGTTGATGCCGCAATGAAGGTCACTAAAAGAAAAGCTGCTCTCTGAGCTGAAAGATGAACAAAATCACGGATGCGGAAATATTGAATCTGCTGAAAGCCGAAAAAACGCGGCAGCGTGGTTTTGAATTATTGCTGCATAAATACAAGGAGCAGGCCTACTGGCTCATTCGCAGAATTGTGGTTGATCATGACGATGCCAATGATGTCATTCAGAATACTTTTATCAAAGTTTGGCAGAATATTGACAAATTCAGAGAAGACTCGAAAATCTACACCTGGATTTACCGCATTGCCACTAATGAAGCGCTGTCGTTTCTGAAAAGCAAAAAGAGTCATCTCTTTGTTTCAATGGATGAAATGAGAGAGGATTTCGGCGACCGCATTGAGTCTGATATTTACTTTAAAGGAACCGACATCCAGCGAAAACTGCAAAAAGCGGTTGCAACACTGCCGGCCCGGCAAAAACTGGTTTTCATTATGCGCTATTTCGAGGCGATGCCCTATCAGGATATTGCCAACGTGGTGGGTGTCAGCATCGGAACATTAAAGGCATCTTACCACATTGCCGTAAAGAAAATTGAGGAAATTTTAAAAACTGATTAAACGCTGTTGAAATACAACAGTCAAATGAACGTATTATGAAACTGCACAAACATAAGGGGAGGGATAACAATCTGAAATTCGAGGGTTTGGGGAATTCGGCGAAAGGTAATCCTTTTACCACACCTCCAGGCTATTTCGACAGCATGTCGTCCGATATAATGAAGACAGTGGGAACTGTCACCATTCTGGCATTGCTGCGGACCAAGCCTCTTCAGGTTGCAATCGGTGTAGTGACAACAGTTGCTGTTGCCACCGCCATTTATTTCTTTGCATCCAACAAGTCTGAAAATAAAAATGACAATGTAAATACGCAAAGCAATTATGTGATGCCTGTAATGAAAATGGATGAGAATGCAGAGCAGCCCATTTCCATTATTACAGCACAGGACGAAAGTAAACCTGATATAGTGGTGATCAATCCTGATGTTAATTCAAATGACATTCTCCGCTGGATGAATCAACTCCCGGTTAATCCACGCCTTAAAGAATTTCTGACCGAAGAATATTCAATGCAGATTGCAGCCTATGTACCTGTTTCCGATGAAAGTTCAATTACAACCGACATCAGTACTGATGATGTTGAAGATGTGACCGAATATGTCACTCCTTTCTTTAATAGCAATCAGGAAGATAATACTACTCCCACCAGAACACTCTCTGCATTTGAAATGCTGCCCCGTGACACTTGTTCTGAACAATCCATGACACTCAGGGCTCATTTCCCTGGCAGGATTTCCTACCAGTGGAGTACGGGTGCAACAACTCCGGAAATAACCGTTAATAAAACCGGAAACTATAGAGTAACCATCGAACTTGAAAACGGAAAAAAATTGTCAAAATCCGTTGGTGTAAAGATTATTCCTAAACCAAGCCTCAATAACGACTATCTGATTACTGCCTGTACAGGATCCATTCTTCGTTTGTCGGTTGGGCAGAAAGACGGCGGATATCAGTATTACTGGCCACAATACAAATTATCGGCGCCGCAAATGACCGTCAGCAAGCCAGGTCTGTATTATGCTCAGGTCTCAGGCTGCAAAACCTATATTGATAGTTTCTTTGTGGTATTCACGCATTGTGAACTTGGAATTCCCAACATGATCACACCCAATGGTGACGGAATCAGCGAAACATTCTCCATCACTAATCTGAGCAAATATCCTAACACTGAACTCTCCATTTATGACAAGAGTAACAAGCTCATTTATAAATCACTGAACTATCAGAACGACTGGGATGCAACGTCAACTCCCGATGGTTCTTACTTCTACATTCTCAAATTCACCGACGGCAGCACGCAGGAAGGCCTTCTCACGGTGAAACATTAAAGCGAACCTGTTTTTATACCCATAAAACCCTTTACTTCAGGTTATTTCAGAGCCGGGCATTGTCCGGCTCTGATTTTTTA
>CAZJOL010000369.1:0-2281 GCA_964547605.1 uncultured Bacteroidaceae bacterium
GATAAATTCACCAATTCATATCCGGCAGGAACCAATCTGCATTTTATCGACTACTATTTTGTTGAAGGCATGACCAACAGCAGTACGTCGTTTATCACTGCAAAAGTCTGGGATGCAACCGGAGCCGGTGGATCACCCGGAACTGTGGTAGCATCAGAAAATGTTCTTTTGCAGGAAATAGAGGACAACCAGACTCCAACAGGATTTTATCCGACCCGGGTGATATTTGACGACCCGATTGCTTTGCCTGCAGGTGATTTCTTTGTTGGTTTCACGTTGACCAATGCGTCGGGCGATACGGTTGTCCTTGCCGCAACCCAGAATATTACCGGGGTTTCAGGCAGATCAAATTCGATATGGCTTTACAACTACGGAGGCAATACAACATGGGAGGCTTTCAATCCGACTTATTCCTCTACATACGCCATGAATTTCCATGTTTATTTGTATGCAACAACAGTTCCTGTAACCGCAGATATTCAGCCGGCAACGCCTTCTGTCTGTACGGGAGAAAGCGTCAGTTTTTCTTCGGCCGGGTGCGTAAACGAAGTTTCGACACACTGGTACTTCAACGGTGCAACCACCGATACAACAACAGCAGCAAATCCTGTCGTATTTTTTAATACTCCCGGAAATCACACACAATATCTTGTTGCATACAACACCTGCGGATATTACAACATTGATTCAACGATAGTCACTGTAACTGCAACGCCTGCAGTTAATGTTACTGCAACAAATGATACCATATGTCCGTCAGGATCAACGCAACTCACAGCAACCGGCGCAACCAGCTATGTGTGGACACCAGCAACCGGCCTCAGCAATTCAACAATTGCTAATCCAACAGCATCCCCATCGGCTACAACAACATATACTGTAATTGGTACAACCGGCTCCTGCAGCGATGAAGTATCTATTACCATAGTTGTTGATCAAGCGCCTGTTGCATCATTCAGTTATAATCCAAATCCGGTTGCATGTGACAACTCAGCAGTTCAGTTTGATGCAGGTACATCTACGAATGCTGTAAGCTGGCAATGGACTTTTGAAAATGGTGTTCCGGCCACATCAGCACAGATGTCGCCGCAGGTGATTTTTTCAGCCGGGACCCATAATGCAAAACTTGTTGTCGAAAATACCTGCAACGATAAAGACAGCATGACCATTCCGGTTGTCGTTGCGTCATCTCCTGAGCCGTATCTTGGACAGGATACAACAATGTGTCTTTATACCGATCTGACACTTGATGCGGGGTCCGGGTTTGCTGCCTATTCCTGGACTGGCGGTTCGTCAACAACCAATCTGCTGACAGTGAACTCTTCTTCTGCGGGGACACAGTCCTATTCTGTTCTTGTTACCGATGCCAATGGTTGCCAGGGCAGTGATAATATCACAGTAACTTATGTGGTTTGTGGCGGGACTGACGATATTGCATCGCAAACAATCGTGTTATGGCCAAACCCAGCGGGATCATTTTTCTATATTTCCGGACTATCTTCCATTGCTGACATCATGATTTTTTCACTGACCGGGCAACTGGTGTTAAATGAAAATGTTGCAGATAATGCTATAATCAGGCTTCCAGTTCTTGAACCAGGAATATATCAGGTAATTATTCAAACTGATGTCAATCGTGTTGTTCAAAAGCTGGTAATCGGTTTGTAATTATTGATCAATTTCTGTTTGTCAGTATTGATCCGGACATTCGTGGAGGAATGACATTAAATAAAAATCCCCGGCTGACCTCACGGCGCCGGGGCAAAATATAACCAACCATGATTATTTGTTATTTCATGCCAACCTTATTTTAGTAAGCTTGTACACCAATGGTGTAGGTGCCTGCTGTGAGACTGCTTATGTCGATTTTCGGATCATCGGTGGCAGCTTCAACGTGCATCAGAATTTCACCTTTTTTATTAAGGATATAAATCTGATCACCCTGATCAGCACCGGTCACAGTGATGGTCTTGTAAAGAGGGTTAGAAACAACTTCTTTAATTTCGGGTGCTTTGAATACCTCACTGCAGCTGCAGGTGACGGTTTCCATTTCAAGCCCCGAAGTGAAAGTTCTGCTGTAGTCTTTGTCAATTGTGCATACGATTACCGGTCCCGTAGCCCTGGGAACCTCGGTGGAGTCTTTAACATCATCAATTGCGGCTCTGACCTGAAATGTGGTCATTAGCGCAGTAATCAAAAGGAACATTAGAGTTTTCATGACGCAGTTTTTTTGGTGTCGTTCGTATTATAAAGTTACTTTAGCAGCTTTGGTAAATCAACA
>CAZJOL010000370.1:0-2276 GCA_964547605.1 uncultured Bacteroidaceae bacterium
ACCGAATCGGTCGTTGCTTTGAGAGGGGGGAGCAGCAATTCGCAGGTCTGGCCTGATACTGACCACTGCGATGGCTGAACTGTGCCACAGGTGGTCTGATAAGTCATTGGATTTGAAAAATCAACGACATAGTTGGCGCTGATGATCATCGGATTGATGAATAGGGCAAGGATGAGTATAGTGGTTTTCATTGTTATTTAGATTTGTTCTAAATACAAATATAAACTCTGCTGCTCCCCTCTCTGCATTTAAATTGTTAAGCAAATCGCCCTGTAATGTTAAAAAAAATATGCAATGATATATATCATGTGCGCTTGCTGAGCGCGATTGCAATTGCCCGGCGTTGAATTATTCGACTAAATGATGAATGCAAAATCACAATTCTGAGTTAATGATGTTTTTAGATTCTGACACTGAAAGCATTTTTTGGGCTTTCAGCAAATTTTTTTGCTGCTTTTGCAACCCTTCAATTTTTCAAAAGACATTGGAGTAAATGAAGTTCAAAATGAAAACAAAAATCTTTTATTTACTATTGATTGCGATGGCATTTGTATCGCAATCCTGCTTTCATTCCTACAGGATTGAAGGCAATTGCAATGTAATTACCGTGCATCGGAGTGTCGGTGAATTCACCGGAGTCGATAGCCGCGGCTCGCTCGACGTGCGGCTTATAAACGATACCGCCTGTTTTATTGAGGTCGAAGGCGAGTCGAATCTGATTCCTTATATTGATACCGATGTTCATAATGGTGTTCTGGAAATTGAAGTCCAGGGATGGCGTAACCTGGATCCGAATTATCCGCTGGTGATTTATGTTCATGCGCCATTGATCAACAGTGTCGAACTGTCCGGCAGCGGAAGCATTTTCTCCGATACGCTCCACGCGCAGCATATGGATGTTGGCCTGTCGGGCTCGGGCGACATTAATCTGAAAGTTCAGGCCAGTTCGATCGATGCAAATATTTCCGGCTCGGGCGACATCAGTCTCTCCGGATCGGCTACCAATGCCGACTTTAAGATTTCCGGCTCGGGCGATATGCATGCCTACAGTTTTCCGGTAAGCGAATGTATGGCCGATATTTCCGGTTCCGGAAGCATGTATCTGAATGTCTCCACGCTGCTTGACGTAGTCATCAGTGGCAGTGGCAATGTGCATTATTACGGCAATCCGGCAGTCAACGTAAATGTGCTCGGAAGTGGTCAGGTTATTCACCATTGATGATTTGTCATGAAAAGAACAGTAGCCTTATTTTTGAGTTTATGCCTGTCTATGTCAGCGTTCGCGCAAAGCATTGATATGGAAGCTGGCCTGAGGTCAGGTTGTAGTTCGGGTCTTTCTTTGCGTGTGCATACAGGCAGCAGCGATTGGGTCGAAGGCATGTTGCTGAGCCGCAATCAGGGAATTCAGCTGGTTGTACTGAAAGGAAAAAATAATCCGTATGTAATCGGACGAAATATTCCTTTGACGATGCAGACCGCATTTGGCGGGCACATTGGCAATGTCCGTTCAGATTATCACACAGGCGAATTATATTTTGACCGTCGGTGGTTGCCGGTTGCCGGTGTCGATTTCTTTCTGGCGGCAACCTATCAGTTTGCGCGTTTCCCGGTGAGTCTTTCACTCGATTACAAACCGTTTGCAGAATTGGATCCTGATCGGTTTCTGCGCGTGAATCTCTGGGATTTTGGCTTTTCAATTCGTTATCAGTTCACTTCAAAAAAATAAAAAAATGAAAAAACTTCTCATATCAATTTCGGCCATCCTGTTGTTGACAGTGGCTTCAATAGCGCAGAACGACAGTATCCGGCCCGATGAAATCAAAACCTTGTTTGGCAGCCATCCACACAGCAATGGCTTTTATGTCGGCCTTGGCGGTGGCTATTCACAGATTGATGGCCAGAATGCCTTTACAACTACTTTCAGGTCGGCCTGGATCATTGATCACAGCTTTGCCATCGGACTGGCAGCCACAGGTTTTTCGAACGACCTGTATGTAGGTCACTCATCTGAAACCGAATTTTTCAGCATTCAGGGCGGCTATGCAGGGCTATTGCTGCAACCGGTCATTTTTCCGAAATTCCCTGTCCATGTTTCATTTCCGGTGCTGCTGGGAGCTGGCGGCGCAGCATCTGTATCGACTTATTACAACGAGCCATGGGATGCCTATTGAAATGCAGGACGAAACCTTTTATTTCATTGTTGAGCCGGCAGCTGAGGTCGAACTGAATCTGATCCGCTGGATACGGCTTTCGGCGGGCGTTTCATACCGCTTTAC
>CAZJOL010000371.1:0-2269 GCA_964547605.1 uncultured Bacteroidaceae bacterium
TTTCTTTAAAACACTCAGAACTTCAATCTGATCATTCAAAAATAAAATTCCGAAATACAACTGATTCACCCTTTCCCTGATGGCGTACAGATCAACTTCGTATTTCTGCTTGTCAATTTCGGCCGATGCTTCGTACATCTCTTTGCGCGCGTGGGTTGCACCACCGTCCCACAAAGTCTGACTGATTTCGATGGTGGCCTGATACTGATCCTGGTCCATTTCTCCGATACCGGGCATGGTGAATGGAAGCTCAATTACTTCGGATTGCCATGTGGCTTTGGCATTCAGCGAAACCTGCGGCAGCCATGCTTTGGCAGCATTCGAAAGATTGAATTCCCTGCTTTTTTCTATTAGTCCGTACTGATTCACGAGCGGATAATTGGCGCGTGCTTTCTCCTGACATTGTTCAATCGTTATCTGCGAAAATGCATTATTGATGAACAGAAAAAATGCCAGTGCCGGAAATAAAATTCTTGTTGACATGATCATTTTCTTTTTGTGGTTTTTTTTGCTGTGACCGGCTTTGCATCAGGTTTCAGACCATTGAGAATGATACGGATGTTTTCCTCTTTCCGATGCATGAGCATGGCTTTGAAATGGCCATCGTCGAGATACAGAATTTTTTTCATGATCGGAGCACCGATAAAAGCCATCACATTGAGCGATACCATTAAATAAATAATATCAGGAATTGTTGTTGGTCTGATCCGGCCCGCTTCAATTTCGGCATCGAGCTCTTTCTGAAATGGTCCATAGACATAGTTGATGCTTTGTCCCAGCATTTCTTTCAGCGAATCAATTCTTTCCGGATTTGTTGTTAGTTCATTGATTACAAGAAATGGCAGTGTCGGATTAGCCATCAGCATGTCGAAATGGGCGCCGATGTATTTCTTCAGCTTCTCCTCAAAGTTCAGTGATTCATCGTGTGTTTGAAAAATGACAGAGAAAAATGTTTTGAGCTTTTCGGCAAAGATGGCTTCAAACAAGCGGTCTTTTGTCCGGAAATAATAATGTACCAGGGCCTGGTTGCAGCCGGCCGCTTTGGCGATTTGTGTGGTGGAAACCATGGCAAAACCCTTCTCTAGAAACAGCTTCTCGGCCGCATCCAGAATGGCTTTCTCCATGTTCTGTTCAATGTTAACTGACATATTTAATTGCTTTATTAAACATGCAAATTAAATACTTTTATTAACGCTATGCAAATTTTTTTTGTTAAATGATTTTGGAAATCAGCAGAATCAGGATTGAGTTCCCGGTCCTGTTTGAAATAAAGCTTCTTTGACTGTGCCGGGATCTCGGTTTATATTACAGACTTTTCTGTTGATTCACGGTCCTGTAGCGCTTTTAATACGCCTGGGGCGTAGTCTGTAATGAGAAAAAGTTGGGTTTAGTCTGGAGACTAAACCCTGCAATAAATTTAAAAAGACTACGCCCGACATTCGATGAAAAGCGCTACAGGAGCTGCTTCTAATTATTCCTGTCTTATGGCTTTATCATCTCCGTTTCTACCTCACTCCATTTTCCGGTAACGGTGCTTAACTGATACGTTGTTTTGCAAAATTCATAAGCATTGGCATGTACCACTATTGAAAGCATCTTTTTTTCTTTGTTCATTACATCCGGAAAAAACATCATGGTGTCAGACAGGAAAGCGTCGCGATAAAATTCTTTGTTTTCGTTTTGAATATAATACGTGTATACAGGGCCACCATTGCCTCCGACATAATTATACACGGCAAAATCTTCCCTGCTGTCAAAATTGAAATCCGCAATCACCAGCTCTCCGTAATCATTGTCGGTGACAATCCTGTTTTTGTTTTTCCCGGTAATATACGAAAGGCAATTGTTGCAATCAGGAAAGCCGGACCAGTGAATGAAATCCAGTCTGTGGTGTACAGAATCGACAATATTTCTTACGCCGGTCTTTTCAGAAATCACAATATCCATTGTCCAGAATTCATCCTGCGACTTTGCCGAAACATGCTGCTTATACTCAATCCTGAAATCAAATTGCCGGGATAAATCATTATGATCGCACAAAAGATTATGAACCATTGTGTACCTGACAAGAGATTGAACAGGCACTGAATTAATTTCCTTCCGCCCGCAACCTGCTTCAGATGTCTTTACATTGCTGCAACCACAAAGTAACAGAATCGCAGAAAAAAACAAAGCGGAAAATATTTTATCAGACATGCCAATATTATCAATGTATCAAAAATACAAAATCCATTTTTATTTCTACCTTTAATAAAATTTTCCACCCATG
>CAZJOL010000372.1:0-2263 GCA_964547605.1 uncultured Bacteroidaceae bacterium
AAAATCATTTTGAATGGTCATTCGGAAACGAGTTGCAGAGCGGGGTGTATGTAGTCCGTGTGTTGACGGCGGAAGGCGGAATTTTGGTTTCGAAATTTAATGTGGTGAAGTGAAAAACAGAATTGACATAATGTGTCCGGATGCTGTCACTCTGAGCGGAGTCGAAGAGTCGATAGCATCTGGTCTTTGCGTTGAGCATTGGCATATTGATCGACTACATGAATAATGCTCAGCTATTTCAGAGAGAGTATCTGCGACTGTCTATCCTTCGACTCCGCTCAGGATGACTGTAGCGGGGCTCAGGATGACAGTAGAATTGCGCAGAGTGACAGCCCAACAAAGTAAGACAATACAATGAAAATATTTTCGATCATTTTTCTGTGCGTTTTTGCACTTACAGCACGAGCCACTGTGTACACGGTGACCAACACAAACACATCCGGGACAGGAAGTCTGCACGCAGCAATAACAACAGCGAACACCGCTCCCGGTGCGCCGCACAGCATAGTGTTCAATATTCCGGTGAGCGATCCGAATTACAACGCGACGCAGGGTGTATGGATAATCAACATTACAAATTCATCGAGATTGCCTTATATCATCGGCTCCAACATTACGATTGACGGAACAACTCAGACAACTAATGTCGGGAACAACAATCCAGAAGGACCAGAGATAGTGCTGGATGGCGGAGGAAGCACCGACTTCTGTTTTTTCGCTATGAATGCGGCCAATATCACCATCCGCGGATTCAATATCCGGCAGTTTACTTATGGAATTCAGGTTTCGGGCAGCACCTCGACGGGTTGGGTGATTGCAGGCAATTACATCGGAACCAACGAAGACGCTTCGGATACAGCCGGTTGCTATATTGGTGTTGAGTTTCTCAATTATGCCGGATATGCAACCATTGGCGGATTGAATGCCGCAGACCGCAACATCATCAGCGGCAACGAGCACATCGGGCTCCGGCTGCTGAGTTCAAGCCACAATACGGTGATCAATAATTATATCGGCGTTGATCGCACCGGAACTTTTGCAATCCGCAATTATGACGGACTTAGTCTGGAAGCTTTCACTCAATACAATCAGATTGGCGGAAATTCGCCCGCAGCGCGCAATGTCATTTCAGGAAATGTCGCATACGGCCTTCCTCTGATTGGATATGATACGCAGCATAATATCATTCAGGGAAATTACATCGGTACCAACGCGGCTGGTACTGCGGCTGTTGCAAACACCTACGGAATTTTATTTGATGACGGCTCGCACTACAATACCGTAGGAGGTCTCGGAAACGGAGAAGGGAACCTGCTTTCAGGAAATTCCGGTTATGGTCTGTTTCTGTACAACAATGGCACAACGGAAAACTGGTGTTACGGAAACCTTATTGGAACTGACTTTTCAGGTACATCGGCCGTTCCGAATGGAAACGGTGTTGTGATTGATGGCATTGCAACACGGCATATACTCGACAAAAACGTGATATCGGGAAATATCCAGAACGGCATTGCAATACATATCACAGGTACAAATGAGCATCATATTACGCGAAATCTGATTGGCACCGACATTACCGGAACGCAGCCGCTGGGCAATGGGGGCGATGGAATCCGCATTGCCGAAGGTGGACAATATAATATTATTGGCGGCCATGATTCGGGAAACGTGATTGCATACAACGGCGGAAACGGAATCACCGTGCTGACTGCAGCCGATTACGGAAATACTTTTTCTGAAAATATGATTTACGGAAACGCGCAGTTAGGAATTGATTTATATCCGCAGGGAGTGACTGATAACGATGCAGGAGACAGCGATGCAGGTGCCAATCAGCTGATGAATTTCCCGGTACTTGATTCCGCTTCGTTCGATGCAGGGTCAGATAAAACCACTGTTTACGGGCATCTTGATCATCCGCAGGCGCAATATTGCAAGATTGAACTCTTCGGGAGCAGCGGCGATGTCAGCAGTCATGGACAGACATATGAATATCTTGGCGCCGCAACACCTGCATCCGGCGGCACTTTCAGCTATGAAATCGCACATATAATTGCATGGAATTTTGTTACGGCTACTGCTACCGATAGCAGCGGCAACACTTCGGAATTCGCGCTGAATCTGGAGTTGCCTGGACCGAATGTTATTGCTGAGCAGTCGAACGAAAGCAATTTTTATGTGTATCCAAAGACTGCTAGTGATTTTGTGTTTATTGAAAACCGCGCTGGTGGCGATTTTCAGGTTGAAGAATTCAATTCGGCTG
>CAZJOL010000373.1:0-2253 GCA_964547605.1 uncultured Bacteroidaceae bacterium
GCTGGCGATGTAATAAATCCTCCAAAGGGTTTCAAACCCTTCGAGGGTTTTAATGCAATAAAAAAGGCCTCAAACGAGGCCCTGAATTTATTTCTTTTTTGAGTCGAGCGGATTTTTCAGTCCGGAGTAGGAGATCAGTTCAAACTTCACCGTGCCGATGAGAATTGAGCTTTTGGCATACAGCGGAATTCTGTTTTTGTCGTTGGTGACATAGATGGTAAGCGGATAAGCTTCGCCGAAAACAGTTCCAACAAGCACTCTTGGTTTCAGCTTGATGCAGTTGAATGTGCCGAGACCCATTTTCAGATTGCTGATTCCATCATATAAAAGAGTTGTTGAAAAAAGACTGTCTTCGAAAACATAAGGTATCGTAATGTTTTGTCCGGCCTTGAAATTGGTCAGGTCGAGATTGCGAGCATAATAGCCGGCCGAAACCATATCCTGTGCATACGAGGGAATGTAATAATTAACGCTCTTGTCTTTTTTATTGTCTTTGAATTGTGCAAGGTTTTTTCCATGATTAAAAATGATGTCCTGGTCAGCAGTGAAATTTCCTTCGTGTGCGCGGCGCAGGAACAGGAGCGGGAACTGGCCGTCTTCATCAACATAAGAATCGAAGCGGTCGTTTACAAAAATGGCCCAGTTGTATTTTTTGAATGTGGCACCTGATACAACAATGTGGTTACAGGTGCGGCCGCCGACGGTTTCTGTTTCGGGCAGTACTTCGAATGTTCCGTAAGCTGCTTTGATTTTGCCGGTCAGAAATGAATCGAAATAAATAATGTAAGTAAGTTTTTCGCCTCGTTTCCAGGCAGTGTTGGGTACGGAACGGTATTGAGCATTAGCCGCGATGAACGAGAAGAAAAGCAACGAAAAAGCAGCGGCTGAAATTAAATTCCTGGTTTTCATGACTGTGATGTTTTTGTGTTTGAGTCTTTGTCTTTGTAGAACATACTTCCTACGAGCCAGCCCATAATCAATCCCCATGCCAAAGACCCCCACGGATTGGAGGTGATGGGGCATGAACCGCTGTTGCAACCTACGAAATGGTAATACAGGTATCCGCAGATTGCGCCGACAATCATACCAATTACCGAGGGAAGATTAATGATGTTTCGGATAAGCTTTTTCATGTATGAACATGCAATGACCTGACACAAAATTATACTTTTTTACAATCAATGCTGAAATTATTTCATGTACTTTGAAAGCCGATCCAGCAATACTTCTTTGCTTTGCAGCCCCGATGCCTTGTCAACCGCAACGCCGTCGACAAAAATAATGGTGGTGGGAATGTACTGGATTCCAAAACGGGTTGACAGCGCCTTGTTTTTATCGGTATCCACTTTTCCGATTTTCACTTTTCCATGCAGTGAGTCTGCTAGCTGATCTATTATTGGGCCCTGCATCAGACATGGGCGGCACCAGGTGGCCCAGAAATCAACAAGCACGACACCTTTTTTAATGGTCTCGTCAAAATTATCCGTGGTGATTGTCAGCGTATGGCCTTTTTTTTCTTCGGTTTGAGCCTGGACGTTGTTGAGTCCGATAAAAACAAAAGCTGCAACAGTTCCGGCGAGAATAAGAAGTTTGTTTTTCATGATTGTCATTTTTGCGGCGCGCAATTTTCAAAAATAATACCAAAGGTATGGTATTTCGGGAAGGTGGTAACCCAATCTTGTTATTTATCATACCCGGGAGAGGGTATGGTGTATTGAGTATAGTCAGTTTTAATCACAAAATTCTTAAATATTGGCATAAATATTGTTAAAATGGCGACTTAAATTCAAAAATTATGAAAACACTTCTACCTTTTTTTGTATCAATTCTTATAATGATTACGACAACTGATGTGAGTGGTCAATGGCTTTTACAGGGAGAATTGAACGGAGATTCTGCATATTTTTCATTTGGAAAATCAGTTGCTTTGAGTACCGATGGCTTGGTTATGGCTGTTGGTGCTTCTGGCGGTGACAGCGATTCGGTTTATAACTGTGGTCAGGTAAAAATTTTCAGATACGAGGCCGGTTCCTGGACTCAGATGGGTAACGATCTCTGGGGAACAGGTGTTTCTGAATATGCCGGAGAATCAGTAAGTCTGAATGATGATGGTACCGTTGTGGCTTTTGGCGCGTATGGGAACGACAGCAACGGTGAGGATGCCGGCCGGGTAAGGGTTTACAGATATGAAAACGACAACTGGGTGATGATGGGCAATCCGACCGATTCCTGGGCAATCAGGCGATAAATCGA
>CAZJOL010000374.1:0-2249 GCA_964547605.1 uncultured Bacteroidaceae bacterium
CCGAGAGCATGTTTTTGAAAAACTCAATGTGAATTATATCAAAGAAACTTTGCCCGGAGAAAAAATAAATACAAATTTTCAATTGACCGAAAACAAAATATTCAATTTTGAGGCACAACACAAATCAAGTGAAAATGCGGCTTTCAGGAGTGTTGTGGTTTTCAGGGATGTTTGACTTTTTTCATAATAAATGAGTTAAACCGATTTTCCATTCACGCCACGGCGTGATAAACTCCCGGAGAGAATCGCAGAATATTGAATCGTCGGTTTTGCAGCAAACATAACGATTCCATATCCTCTGTCGCCTTTATCGCCATCGGACGATGGAATATTATGTTTGCACAATAAGTAGTATATTTGTTTTAATCAACCCTCAAAAAAATGGAAGTCATCAAACTTGAACGGGTGAACAAATCTTACGGAAAAGTGCGGGCACTCACCGACATGAATCTTTCCGTAAACGAAGGCGAAATCTACGGTTTCATTGGTCCAAACGGCGCCGGAAAATCAACCACCATCCGGTTGCTGCTGAATTTTCTTCGCTCCGACAGCGGCTCCATATCGGTGCTTGGACTCAATCCGGCCACACAGGATGTTGAAATTAAAAAACAAACCGGTTATGTGTCGGCCGAATCATTCATGTACCACGACATGCGTGTGAGCGACCTGTTTCGCTTTACTGAACATTATCATGGCATCCGCGATGGAGCAAAGCTGAAAAAACTGGTTGACATGCTCGACATTGATGTCAATAAAAAGTTTGAACAGCTTTCCTTTGGCAATCGCAAAAAAGTCGCTGTAGCCTGCGCCCTGCTTCACTCTCCGAAGCTGCTGATTCTTGATGAACCATCCAACGGACTTGATCCGGTTATCAGGAACAACCTCTATGAATTGCTGCAGGAAGAACAAAAAAACGGCGCCACGATTTTCTTCTCATCGCATGTACTGAGCGAAGTCCAGAAAGTATGCACCCGCATCGGTCTGATCAAAGAAGGACAATTGATCCGCGAAAACAACGCTGCCGAATTTACCAATATCGGATTCAAACAGGTTGAACTGATTACCCAAGACACACTGAATATAGGTTCTCTGAGCGGTGTTCAAAACTTCGAACAAAAAGGGAATCACTATCATTTTTTGTATTCAGGCAATGCCAATGAGCTTATAAAATTGTTGTCGGCAATCAATGTGTCATCAGTCCAGATCGAAGAGCCTGAGCTCGAAACCGTATTCATGCATTTCTTCAAACAATAAGGAGGTTTTATGTTGTTTAAACGGGAAATAAAAAGAAACTACAAGTCATTTCTGACCGTAACGCTGATCTGTGCGTTCTTTCAGGTGTACATCATTTCCATGTCACAGACATTTGGTGCCGATGTGAAGCAAATTCTTGATATGAAAATGCCGCCCGAATTTCAGAAAGCTGTTGGTATGGCGGGCCTGAATCTGAATGATCCGCTGGGGTTTACAGGCATCGGATTTTCGTATGTGTATCTTTTTCTGAGCATCGCATTTGCCAGTGTTTTCGCGCTCATTGTGTCGAAGGAATTCAGTGAAAAAACCGCGGAATATTTGTTTTCACTGCCGGTGAAAAGAGTGAAACTCATCCGCATCAAATTGTTTTTCGGACTCACCTATATTTTTGCCGCAGCCTTATTTATTTTTCTGGCCACCATCATCGGAATGGCCACCATCATTGGCGGCGAAATACCCTGGCTGACGATTTCGCTCATGATGCTTGCATGGATTCTGGGCGGTCTTGCACTCGGCTCATTTGCATTCCTGCTTTCGTCGTTCTTTTCGCGATCGCGCACTTCATCAGCTGTTTCGATGGGTGTTGTTATGGGATTGTATTTGCTGCAGGTAGTCATTTCAATGAATAAGGAACTTGATTTTTTAAAATACATTTCGCCTTTCGATTGGTACAAAGGATCTGACATAATCAGCTCGCAGGAAATTTCCGTGGTCTATTCACTCATCGCGGTTGGAATATCGGCGGCCTGTCTGTTTCTGGGTGTGCGGAGATATTCGCGGATGGATGTTTTGATATAAAGCGAAACGCTCAGTGCTCAACGCTTTGAGAGTTAAAAGTTCGTAAAGTTATCAAGTTCGTAAAGGTGACGTAGACGCATGTAGCACGAAGCACTGTGGGTGAAGTTAAAGGCCTTGTTCGGTGTAGTCTCAAAAGTACAATCTGCTGAGGCTGTCTCAAATATAACACATCAGAGCAAAAACAACATTCCACCGTC
>CAZJOL010000375.1:0-2240 GCA_964547605.1 uncultured Bacteroidaceae bacterium
GCCCTGAAGGTTATCAGCAGAGTTTTGCCGAACTGAGTGCCGGAGAAAAAAATGCCATCAGCCACCGGGGCAGGGCTCTGGAGAAAATGGTTGATTTTCTCAAGGGCTAACCGTACTTCACCAGTCCGGTTACCTGTTTGTCAATTGCAAGCGCATAAGTTGAATTAGCCTTTGTATTAACAAATGCGCAATTCAGCATGGGTTAATTTGCTGTTAATCCTCATTTCATGTCAGTATTCACCGGTCCGTTAATTAAACTATTTAATTTGCGCATTATCAAAACAGAGAATTAAATTTCTTTGATTTTGGCTGCTGGTTTCAGAAGGGTGTTCTCAAAAAGGATTGAATTTTATTGTAGACGAAAAAACAATTTTCTCACATGAAACAATCTTCAATAGAGTGATAAAAATAAATTAAATTCCATCGCCATCATGAAAAGTATTTATGAATCAGATTGTTAAATCTAAATCCCTTTCGGAATTCAATTTTTAATAAAATATTCAAAAATGCTAAATATGATATTTCATATGATTAATATATGTGATACATCAGAAAAATATTTAATTTTGTTGTTAAATTGTCTCATTTTAATTTTTCCAGCTTCGGTTTTTACGTTAAACTCTATATTGCATGATTAAAAAATTGTACCCCTCGAATTTAGCATTGATTCTGACAGCCATTGCTGTTGTCTCAGTCATGAGCTTAAGCGGTCAATCGGTCCTCACAAATAAAGGAGGGCTGAGTATTGCGGGAAGCACCACGATTACAGTTGCCGGAAGTGTTGAAAACAATACAGGCGGTATTGTTGATGAAATAGCGACCACTTCCGCGGCCGTTGTTTCGGACGATGTCACAAACAACGGAATCATTGCCGGCCGTGGTTCTATAACACTGAACGGAGACTGGGTCAACAACAACACTTTCACATGCTATAACGGCATTGTGAATTTCAATGGAGCAAATCAATTGTTATCAGGATCCGTATCCAGCACTTTTTACAACCTGAATCTGGCAAACAGCGGGATCAAAACTCAGACAATTGATCAGACAACCACAAACGTGTTGAGTCTGAACAGTGTTGAACTGGCAACTGCGTCATACACGATGTATGTGACCAATGCCAATACAGCGGCCATAACCAGAGTGAACGGATTTGTGAGCAGTACTGTCGGCGGAGCTTTGAGCCGGGTGACCAATTCGGCAGCTTCTTACCTTTTCCCGACAGGCTCTTCAACAGGAACAGTGCGGTACAGACCGGTTGCTCTGACTCCAGCCACTGCAGCGGCAAATACCTACGAAGTGCGAATGGCCAATTATACACCAACTACCGAAGCATTCAACGTAAACACCAAGGAAGCAATCATTTGCCAGGTAAATCCGCTGTTCTTTCACATGCTTAATCATACAGCCGGAGCCGATCTGACAACCGTAAATGTATATTATGACAATGCAGCAGATGGCAGCTGGGATGCCATGGGCAACTGGCTCACTTCGCCTTCGGCCCAGTGGTACGAAATCGCAGGGTCAACGACAGCTATCGGTGCTCCGCTTTATGTCGCAACAGCAACAAACCAGACACTACCTGCATCTGAGCGGCCGGTGGCGCTGACAAAGCACGCACTTACCGTAAATCTCGGAAGCGATGTAACTGTTTGTGCCGGCAGTCCTGTTGTACTCGATGCAGGCAACCCCGGAGCGACCTATAACTGGTCGAACTCTGCAACGAGTCAGACCATTTCGGTCGGTTCAACCGGTTTGTATTCCGTTACTGTTACAAACCCCGTTAACGGATGCCAGACCACTGATGCAATAAACATTACGGTAAACAGTTTACCAGCCGTTGCTGCTACTGCAGCTGATCCGGATTTCTGCATCGGCGGAAGTACAAATATCACGGCCAGTGGAGCCACTTCATACAACTGGAGTGGATTGGGAACAAACCCGACTTATCTCGTCAATCCTTCAGCAACAACAGTTTATACAGTTACCGGAACTGATGGAAACGGATGTACCAATACTGCCAATGTCACTGTCACAGTACATCCGCAGCCACCGATTGCAGCGACTGCTGATTACCCGAGTTTGTGTACTGGCGAAAGCACTCCGATTACCGGTAGTGGCGGAAGCACATATACCTGGAACAACGGGCTTGGTGCAGGCACTACTTTTACAGTTTCACCGCTGGCAACAACGACTTATAATGTTACCGGAACTGATATTTTCGGATGTACAAATACGGC
>CAZJOL010000376.1:0-2239 GCA_964547605.1 uncultured Bacteroidaceae bacterium
ATTTACGGTAATGGCCTGCGGCGACGGAAAGAAAGATGATACGTATTCCGATCAGAACAAGGGTACGGTGAACAATAATCTGGAAGCCGGGAAAATAACCGCCGGCGCCACCGAAGAAAGCTATGATCTGGCTCAGCGCCTCGCTTCGAACTATGTTGCCAAAAACACCAACATCATTGTTGAAGTGATTCCCTGCAAAGCCAACGAGACAAAGCAACTGCTGTCATCCGGCAAGGTACAGCTGATAGTGTCCGGCGGCAACACAAACCCGCTGCCTGATTTTGAATCAACACTTATTGCCGCTGATCTGCTGGTTCTGACCGTGAATTTCAACAACCCTGTTCTTCAGTATCTGGTTATGCGTGGCCTCGATCTGAAAGATCTGAACGGCATTTTTTCTACTGGCAGTTTAACCAACTGGAATCAGATAGATAAAAAAGCAGAATCATCACCGCTGAAGCCGCTGGCAGGGCCCGACAGTACCAGCTCGAATCTGATTGTGCGTGCTTTTCTGAAATCAGGACTGGGTCGCACAGTAACTTCTGCCATGACAGAAAATGAGCTTATCAGCAGCATTTCGGCCAGTCCGGGTTCAATCGTATTCATGAGTCATCGTCTGGCCTACAATCAGAATTCCGGTGCCAGAGCCAATGGCATGTATATCATTCCGGTTGATATTGATGGAAACAATGTTGCCAATGATGCAGAGCTGATTTACGACAATCTGAGTATGCTGAAAAAAGCATATAAAAAAGGCAGCTTCCCCAAAGGCCTCGTCCGCAATCACTATTTCATCACAAGCGGAAAAGCGGAACGCTCCGATATTATAAAGCATTTCACCGATTACGCACAGAAAGAGGCATCCAACGTCATTTCAGGTGCCGGATATTTTGAACCACTTAAATAACACATAGCATGAAAAAAATTCTCGTCGTTCTCATCATCGCAGCCGGACTTGCATCCTGCCACTCATCAAAGAAAGCCTGCTGTGATCAATCTGCCAGCAAACCACAGGCGATGGTATTGACCAGCTTCAAGGATACGGTCAGTTACATGATCGGAACTGATATTGCGAAAAGTTTTTCGCAGAATAAAATCGACATCAATCTTGATCTCCTGTTTGAAGGAATCAAAGCCGGATACAATGGCACAGACTCTTTGTTCACCCAGCAGCAGTTCCAGGAAGTCATGGGAAGATTCCAGAAAGAAATGCAGCAGAAACAGCAGATTGAAGCAACCAAGGAAGCAACACTCAATAAAGAAAAAGGAAAAGCTTACATGGAAGCCAATGCAAAAAAAGAAGGTGTCATGCAGACCGCATCCGGACTACAGTACAAGATTCTGCGCGATGCTACCGGACCAAAACCCACTGCTACAAACACTGTGAAAGTGAACTACGAAGGCCGTCTGCTCGATGGTACCATTTTCGACAGCAGCTACGAACGCGGCGAACCGATTGAATTCGGACTGGGTCAGGTGATCAAGGGCTGGACCGAAGGATTGCAGCTGATGAGCGTTGGATCAATGTATGAGCTCACTATTCCAAGTGACCTGGGTTATGGCGATCGCCCAATGCAGACCATTCCTGCCGGATCGACACTGATCTTCAAAGTTGAATTGCTTGATTTCAAATAATCCAAAAAAACAACTGTATCCTATGAAAAAACTGATGATACTTCTTTTGGTTGTTGCAGTTGCTTCAGCATGCAAGACCAAAAAAAATGATAATGAAGAAATAAGTACAGCTGAAAATACAACGCAGGAGTACATTACAACGGCCAGTGGTCTGCAATACAAAATACTGCGCGATGCCGAAGGTCCTAAACCCGGCCCCACAAGCCGTGTTACAGTAAACTACGAAGGAAAACTGCTCGACGGAACTATTTTCGACAGCAGCTACGACCGCAAAAAACCAAATACCTTTGGCCTGAATGAAGTGATCAAGGGCTGGACAGAAGGGGTGCAGCTGATGAGTGTCGGCTCGATGTACGAATTTATTATTCCTCCCGCACTTGCATACGGAAGCCGTGAATTGCCGGGCATTCCCGCAAATTCAACGCTTGTATTCAAAGTTGAATTGCTCGAAATCAAATAAAATTTTTCATTTCCTGAAGCCCGCTCTCTGCGGGCTTTTTTATTAGTCATTGTTCAACTTTAGTTTGTAAAGTTGAAAGTTTATAAAGTTTTTAACCCACATTGCAGCAAAAAAATAGAAAAATGGGCAAAAATGGGCAAGAAC
>CAZJOL010000377.1:0-2225 GCA_964547605.1 uncultured Bacteroidaceae bacterium
CGTTGCGGTTTTCTACTTCGCCATTCAGATTAAATTCCGATGCAACACGGAAAATAAATGGCCGGAAACCGACGCCCTGTACGAGGCCCTTGATATGGATGAGATAGGTATTCAAAATCAATGATTAATCAGAGTGCAAAATTACGAATTTTCAGCGTTGCCCCTTCATAATTGCTTTGATCCGGTATATTTCACATTTTCTATTAAATCGTATTTTTGCAAAAACAATCACATGGAAATCTTTCTCACTGCCGAAGCATGGATATCGCTGCTGACACTTACGTTGCTTGAAATCGTTTTAGGTGTCGACAATATCTTATTTATTTCTATCGTAAGCAATTCGCTTCCTGCTGATCAGCAGAGGCCTGCGCAGCGTATCGGCCTGGTGGTTGCCATGTTTTTGCGTGTTGCATTGCTGGTTGCCCTTGTATACCTGATGCAGCAGATGACCGAGCCACTGTTTTATGTTGCGGAAATGGGATTCAGTTTCCGCGAAATGATTCTGGCTGCCGGAGGGCTTTTCCTTGTTGCCAAGAGCGTATCAGAAATTCACGGAAGAATGGAAGCGGGACATGCCGAAGCCAAAAAGACTATCGGAAAGAAATTTTTCAATGTGGTATTGCAGATTATTCTTCTGAATATTGTTTTTTCGTTCGATTCAATTCTTACGGCCATCGGCTTGTCAAACCAGCTGCTGATTATGATCGCAGCCATAATCATTTCCATGTTTGTGATGATGGCATTTGCAGGATCAATATCCCGTTTCATTGCAAAGCATCCAACACTTGAAATTCTTGCATTGTCATTTCTTATCCTGATAGGATTCATGCTGATGCTCGAAGGCGTCCACATCGAAGTTCCGAAAGGGTACATCTATTTTGCTGTTTTCTTCTCGCTGATTGTTGAGTTGGTCAACATGCGGATAAGAAAGAAAAGCCAGCAAAAACAATAAGCGATCAAAGTATTTTTAAAACATCATTGGCGAAGATGTCTTTTTCTTCGGGCCACGGATTTTGCTGATCAGCATGAGTTCATGCGATGTTTGCGAATATGCAGCGGCGGGACCTGTGATCCAGTCGCCGGCATAGCCGATGCCCAGATAGTCTGTGATGCGCACGCCGGCAATCAGAATGGCCGATTCGTCCCAGCGATAGGTAACACCAAACCAGAATTTATTGTCGTACGAAGCGCGGACATGCAGGTCGTATTGTGTGATGAATTCTGAGCTGCGTGCGAATACAGCCGGTGTCAGAGTCCAGTCATTTCCAAGATCGAAACGATAGGACATACTCAGATAATAATGACGCGGGACCTTATAGAAGTCGCTTTTGTTCAGTGATTGCGTTATGTGAGTCGATGATGCCTGCAATGTAAAACCATGTGTGCGGAAAACGAGACCCACGCCAAAGTCGCCCTTGGTCTTGTTTTCAAGATCTTCAGGGGCAATAACTTCCGCCGAATTTTCAAAGGTAAGTTCATCCGCTTCAACACTGCGCGAAGCGATTCCGCCTGAAATTCCAAGGCAGAATGAGGTCGTATCGCCCAGTTTGAAATTGCGTGCATACGAGAAACGAGCATTCAGATTGTGTTCGTATCCGAGCTGGTCGTTCAGCACATTCAGTCCGAACCCACCGATTTTATCGAAGTTGCAGAATGCATTGAACGATTGCGTGGAAGGTGCTCCGCCAAATCCGATCCATTGCTGACGTCCGAGAAGACTCAGGTTGATGTCGTTGGAGGTGGCTGCCACTGCGGGATTATAACACAACTCATTGAACATGAATTGCGAAAACTGAAAATCGTTTTGTGCCGACACTTGCGTAGATACCGCAGAAACACATATTAAAAGGATGATATAAAACTTTTTCATGGCTTACCGGATTAATGTTACTGAACCTTTTACTTCGTTTTCATTTCCTTCTTCGTCAGTGAGTTTCACCAGGAAGAAATAGGTTCCCTGTGAAACGGATTCATCGCCGAAAGAGCCGTCCCAGCCATCGTTCCCATGATAGAGCTCCTGTCCCCAGCGATTGACGATGGTGAGATCAACTCCGGGTAAAAACACATCGTTCAACCCATCGGAATTGGGTGTAAATGAATTGTAGAATTCAATCACGTTTGGACTCAGATCCTTATCAGCCGCAGGACAGCCGCCGGTTTCGACATTTACTGTAATGACATCGCCTGGTAAAAGATCATTGGTGACAAATGTGTTTGAAGGCGAA
>CAZJOL010000378.1:0-2224 GCA_964547605.1 uncultured Bacteroidaceae bacterium
AAATTCAGACTGGACACCAATTTCCACGGTGGTGAGCGTGCGTTTGTTTTAAGCGACCAATACAACAAAGTTTTCCCGTTCGACATTTTGCCGGTCTATCTGCTCAAAGCCATTCTGGCAGGCGATATTGAGAAAATGGAGAAGCTTGGAATTTACGAAGTGGCCGAAGAAGATTTTGCACTTTGTGAATACGTCTGCACTTCGAAAATTGAATCGCAGCAAATCGTGCGTGACGGAATTGACCTGATGATTAAGGAAATGAGTTAATACATGTTTCTATGAAGAAAGGACTCAGAAAATTTTTAGACAGAATCAAACCATCGTTTCAGAAAGGAAAAAAACTTCATTTCCTTCATTCGACTTTCGATGCGTTTGAATCTTTTATGTTTGTACCTGACAAGGTGACAAACAAAGGATCGCATATCCGCGACGCCATTGACCTGAAGCGTACCATGACCGTTGTTATCATGGCGCTTGTTCCTGCTTTGCTTTTCGGGATGTTCAATGTTGGCGTGCAGCATTTTTTACTGAAGAAGGAATTTATCGGCATGAACTGGCAGGAAGTTATTTCTGCAGCCGGCATCTGGCCTTTGTTCTGGTATGGCTTCCTGAAAGTGCTGCCGATCATTATTGTTTCATATGTTGTCGGGCTGGGCATTGAATTTATGTTCGCCCAAATCAAGGGACATGAAGTGAACGAGGGATTTCTGGTGACCGGGATGCTGATACCGTTGATCGTACCGCCCACAACTCCCCTCTGGATGCTGGCTGTAGCAGTTGCTTTTGCAGTAGTATTCGGCAAGGAAGTTTTCGGAGGCACCGGAATGAACATCATGAATCCCGCACTACTGGCTCGTGCATTTCTGTTCTTCGCCTATCCTTCGCACATGTCGGGTGATGCTCCCTGGAGTGTTGCCGCCGATGCAGTCAGCGGACCTACTCCTCTGGCGCACGCAGCTGCATACAACGTTGACCAGATGCCATCGATGACAGATATGTTTCTCGGATTTATTCCAGGCTCCATTGGTGAGACATCGGTACTCATGATATTGCTTGGCGCATTGATTCTGATATTCACAGGCATCGGAAGTCTGCGCATCATGCTGAGTGTTGTTGCAGGCGGTGTCCTGATGTCGCTCATCATGAATGCATGGGGCGCCAATCCCTACATGGAAATGTCTCCGCTGTGGCACCTGATGGTGGGCGGATTTGCTTTCGGAACCGTGTTCATGGCCACCGATCCGGTGACAGCTGCACAGACACGGTGGGGCAAAATCATTTATGGATTGCTGATCGGAATGTTCACCATTCTGCTTCGTGTGCTCAATCCAGCATACCCCGAAGGCATGATGCTGGCCATTCTGATGATGAATGTGTTTGCACCGCTCATCGATCATTATGTTGTTGAATCCAATATCCGTCGTCGTTTACGAAGGGTAAAACAGGAAATTAAATAGGAGGGCATATGTTTAGCAACAGATACATATTTATTTATTCCATCATCATGGTTGTGGTGGTTGCTGTATTGCTGGCACTGGCCGCAACAATGCTTCAGCCCTTTCAGGACAAGAACATCCGCGTTGAAAGAATGCGCTATATTCTGACATCGATCAATGTTGAGAACACCGCTGCCAATGCCGAAGAGCTGTATGCAAAATATATTACCGAAGAACTGGTCATCAATGTTGATGGCGAAATCACAGGCCGCTACAAAGATGGAAAGATGGAGCAGGGCAGTCGCAGGGCTTTTGACATCGATCTTCGTACTGAAATGAAGAAATTGAAAGAAGGTGGCACGGTTGAACTTCCGCTGTTCATTGCTGTTGTCGGAAACGACACGCTGACTGTTTTGCCATTGCAGGGAAAAGGGCTCTGGGGGCCAATCTGGGGCTACATCAGTTTGAAAAGCGATTACAGCACCATTGCAGGATCCGTATTCGACCACAAGGGTGAAACTCCCGGACTTGGCGCCGAGATTGCCTTACCTGAGTTTCAAAAACAGTTTGTCGGAAAAAAGATCTTTGATGAAGCAGGAAAATTTGTTAGTGTTAAAGTCATAAAAGGTGGTGTGAAAAACAGCAAGACGCCTGAAGTACATGGTGTTGACGCCATTTCCGGAGGCACCATCACCAGCAATGGCACCTCGCTGATGATTGAGACCAGCCTGAAAATGTATGTTCCATTTATTTCAAAAAACATAAGCCATGAGTAACGGAAACACAAA
>CAZJOL010000379.1:0-2202 GCA_964547605.1 uncultured Bacteroidaceae bacterium
AGGGTTGTGCCTCCGGCTGGATGCAGCAGAGGTTTGATTATCTGAATAAGGTTGCCGTTGTGGCTCAATCTGAAAGCAACATTGTTGAAAGAAAAATTGACAGTCTGAAATCAACCCAACGTCTGTCTGAAAAGTGCTGCAATACTGATACGGCTGCCGATTCTTCTTTTTCAGCAAAATTTTATCCGGATGTAAAAGTGAAACCACATCAAATATCTGAACTGCTTTATTTTTCTACAAAAGAAAGTAAGGATTTTGCCAAAAAACTTTTTCACACGTCCAAAAGTGAATACAACAGGGGATCATTGGCTTCGGTTAATGGAACATCAAGTATTATTCTGGGGCTGTTGATATTCTTCGGTTTATTGTTTCTATTTTATTTTCTGGTTTATTGGGCCATAGAAAAACAATATGGATGTCTTGCCATTGGTTTTGCTGTTCTCGGTATTTTTGTGCTTTTACTTGTTATCTTGGCACTCATGTAATCATTGGCATTTTTACTTTCCTTTAAGCTTGTTTATTTATAAGGAAAATTCGTAGTTTTGACCCCATAATTCAATACTACCCTATATGAAAAAAAATGTGGTTGTCTCATGCGGAAACTCAGGTCCCAAAGTCCGCTCTGACTGCCGGATTGAAATGCAGATTACTGACCAGGGGGGCATTCAGGTTGAACTGAAAAGCAAGGTCAAGGTTCTGTACGGCAACGATATCATCCGTGTGACGAAAGAAGTCATCGGTTTTTATGGAATTGAAAACTGTCAGGTCTCCATCGAGGATTCCGGCGCCATTACTCCGGTGCTGGCGGCACGCCTCGAAGCAGCCATCCGTCAGCTGGTTGACACCGACAAGGAGTATCTCCTTCCGGTGATTCCGCAGAATCAGTACGAAACGGACAAGGAACGCAATCGTATTTCGCGTCTGTACCTGCCCGGAAACTCTCCGGCCATGTTTCTGAACGCCGGAATTCATCATCCCGACGGACTGATCCTCGATCTCGAAGATGCCGTAGCTCCTGATAAGAAATTCGAAGCTGCATTCATGGTGCGCAACGCGCTCCGCAACATCAATTTCTACGGTGCAGAGAAAATGGTCCGTATCAATCAGATTCCGCGCGGTCTCGACGATCTGAAATTCATTGTCAATCATGGTGTGAATCTCATTCTTGTCCCGAAATGCGAAAGCGCTGAGCAGATTCACATGGTGAATGCAAAGATTGCAGAAATCGCCACCGACAAAAACCGCAACATCTGGCTGATGCCGATTATTGAAAGCGCTGATGGAGTGCTGCGTGCAAAGGAAATTGCTTCTGCCGCTCCCAATGTGGTGGCGCTGGCTATCGGGCTCGAAGATTTCACAGCAGACATGGGGGTGCAACGCACCCGCGAAGGCCACGAATCACTCATGGCGCGCAATCTGCTCACTCTGGCCTGCAAATCGGCCGGCGTACAAGCCATCGACTCGGTTTTCAGCGATGTGGACGATATTGAAGGACTGAACAACACCATACGCGTTTCTAAGTCATTGGGTTTTGTGGGCATGGGTTGTATACATCCGCGCCAGATCAGGCCTATACACGAGGCTTATGGCCCCGAAGAAGCTGAAATTACCAAAGCGAAAAAAATCGTACTGGCTTTTGATGATGCGACTGCCAAAGGACTTGGCGTTGTTTCACTCGGCAGTAAAATGATTGATCCGCCGGTGGTAAAACGTGCCATTCATACCATCGACATGGCTGTGAAACTCGGCAAACTGGCTGCAGACTGGAAAGAACAAATGTTAACCGAAAACGCTTAGTCATGAAAAAGTGCGATAAATTCGTAGTAAACGCTATAGGACGCAAAGTCCCCACCGAAGTAAACGGGCAGGAAATGGTTCCTTTCAAAGGTCTGCGTCAGCATCGTCCGACCGGACGCAAGTATGCGCCGCCGATTCCGACCTGTATTGATTATCCCGACGATGGAAACAAAGTCGTTTCATCACTGGCCGAAGCATTGAAAAAATGCGGTCTGAAAGACGGCATGACCATCAGTACCCATCACCATCTGCGCGATGGAGATCTGGTGAGCAATACCATTTTCGACATTGCACACGACATGGGTGTAAAAGACCTTGTATGGCTGCCTTCAGCCTCATTTCCATGTAACGATCCTTTGATCAAATATCTCGAAGACGGCACCATCAATCGCATTGAGGGCTCGA
>CAZJOL010000380.1:0-2200 GCA_964547605.1 uncultured Bacteroidaceae bacterium
ATGGATGCGATGTGTATGCCGGCGCGGCAAAAGAAAAATCCGTCGCGCACTTTCTCTTCGTATCTGCCCACCCAGGCCTCGCAGCTGAACGATGTTTTCATGCGTTTATCCTTGCGCTTTTCAACAATAAATTCCATCAGAAATTTCAATTGTTCGTCGGTGAGCGATAGGTCTTTGTCAGTGGCTGCTCGGCCGATCGGAGTTATTGTAAACAATCTCCACGACTTAATGCCGCTCTGCAACAGGGTTTGATGAATTTGTTCCAGCTCGCCGATGTTTTTCTGATTCACACAGGTGACCACATCGGCATTGAGCCGCGGGCTTGAAGAAATGAGTTCGATGGCATTCAGCGCTGCATCGTAGCTGTATTGTGAATTCCGCATCCATTCATGTGTTCCGGCCATGCCGTCAAGACTGATGGTGACTGAGCCCATGCCGGCATTCAGCAGCTTGTTGTGCATGTCGTTATTGTACAGAACGCCGTTCGAAACAATTCCCCAGCGGAATCCATTCTTTCTGAGTTCCATGCCGCACTCTGCAAGATCGCTCCGGAGCAGCGGTTCGCCGCCTGTCATAATTACAATGATGGAATCTTTTTTATATTGCTTCTGCAGTGGTTTGATTGCATTCAGGAAATCAGAAAAAGGCATATCGGGCAACTGGCTGCTTACGGTGCAATCACTTCCGCAATGGCGGCAGTTGAGATTGCATCGGAGGGTGCATTCCCAGAAAAGGTAGGATAATTCATGGAGGTCGGCTTCGTTGTGACGGAAGCGAAGATGATTTCTTTGTCGGAATTCTCTGAACAACTGACTGTGTCTTAGTTTGCAGATGTCATGCGAATGACTAACCCATTTTCGGGAATGCTGCCCAGAACAGTGTCCAGTTGTGTGAAATAACCGTTTGCAGCAGTGTCGGCATCAGAAAACAGCAGATGGTATTGTGTGGCCGATGGCACGAAGAAACTGAAAGAACCGGTTGAATCGGACAAGGCAAACTGGCTGTCGCTGTTTACAATCACCTTGATACCGGAAACCGGCTGATTGGTGGTGTCAGAAAGTATGGTTCCTTTTACCAGCACATCTTCGTACTGGTCCTGAGGCGCACCGTAGCAGGCCTGAAAAATAAACAATGCGGTGGAAAAGCTCAGGAAACCAAAAAGTTTCCGACGAAAATTTTTAAACCGGCTTGTCATGGCAGGATGTGTTTATTTGTTTGCTGAATTCAGGAGTAAATATACGAATAAGTTTGAACCTGCGAATATTTTATAAAACGCTATCTGCTTTTTGACAAAAATCAATGATTGTTTATCCAATAAAACATTGAATTCATGAGGGATTACCGCAAATGCAATAATTTTTGCAACAAACGTGTCTGCTATGAAAATTTGTGTAAATTTGCCCTCAACATCTATTGTATTATGGCTGAAATGACAACAGGAAAAATTGCCCAGATCATCGGACCGGTGATTGATGTGGTATTCGAACGCGAAGAAGATCTTCCGAATATTTATAATGCACTTACTGTTGAACGTGAAAACGGAGAAACACTGGTGCTTGAGTGTCAGCAGGACATTGGAGAAAATACCATCCGTGCAATTGCCATGGATGCAACCGATGGCTTGTCGCGCGGTATGAAAGTGGTCAACACCGGCAAGCCAATCGCAATGCCCGTTGGTGATCAGATCAACGGCCGCCTGTTCAATGTGATTGGTAATCCGATTGATGGACTGCCAGCGGTAAACAGAGATAAAACCTATGAAATTCACCGTGAACCACCCAAATTTGAGAATCTCAGTACTTCATCCGAAGTATTGTACACCGGAATCAAGGTCATTGACCTGATCGAGCCTTACTCAAAAGGGGGAAAGATTGGTCTCTTTGGTGGTGCCGGCGTAGGAAAAACTGTTATCATTCAGGAACTCATCAATAATATTGCAAAGCAGTACAGTGGTTTTTCGGTGTTTGCCGGAGTGGGTGAGCGTACCCGTGAAGGAAACGACCTGTTGCGCGAAATGATCGAAGCCGGTCTTGTGAACTACGGCGACGAATTTAAGCATAGCATGGAGCAGGGCGGATGGGACCTCTCGAAGGTTGATACCGAAAAGCTCAAAAGCAGTCTGCTCTCCATGGTGTTCGGTCAGATGAACGAACCGCCGGGAGCCCGTGCCCGTGTTGCTTTGAGTGGTCTCACCGTTGCC
>CAZJOL010000381.1:0-2196 GCA_964547605.1 uncultured Bacteroidaceae bacterium
GCATGGCCTCGAGCAAGGCGCTCTGCACCTTGGCCGGGGCGCGGTTGATTTCATCAGCAAGAACAAAATGAGAAAAGACCGGACCTTTCTTCACGCTGAACTGTTCCGATTTCGGGCTGTAGATCATGGTTCCGATCAGGTCGGCCGGCAGCAGGTCGGGCGTAAACTGTATGCGGCTGAACTTGGCGTCGATGGTCGATGCCAGCGATTTGATGGCCAGCGTTTTTGCCAGGCCCGGGACTCCCTCGAGCAACAGATGCCCGTTTGCAAACAAGGCAATCAGGAGGCGGTCAACCATGTTTTTTTGTCCTACAATGCTTTTTCCCAGCTCCATCCGGATGAGGTCGATGAATGCACTTTCGCGCTGAATGCGCTCGTTAAGTTCGTGAATGTCAACAGTAGGCGTCATTTTCTGAAATTTTTTTGCGGGGTTTTACAATTTTAAAGCCAATGCATTATAACTGACAAAATTTCGGTTTAGTATATAAAATGAGGAAATTTTTGTCAGTCTGGATGGCACAAACGGATATAGGGGCATTTTTCGAGCAAAACAGACATTCCATCGTCCGCCATGCTTCGTCAGGCTCAGCACATGGCTGGCGGATATGGAATCGTCGGTTTTGCCGCATTTGTCGGAAATACAACCCGAAGTCTAGTTGATTTCCGCTGCTGAAGCGCTTTTAATTAATTGTTTGGCGTAGTCTTTAAAGAAAAATCTGTTGGGTTTAGTCTCCAGACTAAACCCGGCATTATTATTAATCCAGACTACGCCAAACATATGAAGAAGCGCTTCAGGAGAGACACTCAGGATGACAGCGATGTTTCATTATTCGATGTGGACTTGCAAGGAAAGCACCGCATGCGGTCACAAAATAGCAAAAATTGTTTCTCGAAATACCTGAAGCTTACTCCCTGTACGTATCCTTCCGCTCCATTTCGCGGCGGTTGTCTTTTTCTTTCAGTGTTTCGCGCTTGTCGTACATTTTCTTTCCTTTTGCCAGGGCTATTTCAATCTTGGCGTAGCCTTCCGGCGAAATGAAAAGCAGCAGCGGGACAATCGTGAGGCCGGTCTCGCGGATTTTGTTGTGCAGCTTTTTGATTTCCTTGCGGTTCAGCAGCAACTTGCGGTCGCGCTTGGGATCGTGATTGTTGTAGGTCCCGAATGCATATTCCGAAATATTCATGTTGCGGATAAAAATCTCGCCTTCATTAATGATGCAATACGCTTCGGCAATCGATGCCTTTCCTCCACGGAGACTTTTGATTTCGGTTCCCTGCAACACAATGCCGGCCGTATATTTTTCGAGAATGTTGTACTCGAAATACGCCTTTTTGTTTTTGATCTGTATGGAATTCTGTGTTGCCATTTTTATTCGGGAGTGCAAAGATACATAATAGTAGTCAGTTGTGAGTAGCCAGGTGTGAGTAATTCTTTCGTTACATTCGTTACGCGTTACATTCGTTACAATCGTTACATTATAGCCATCAGCTTTCAGTTGTCAGCCGTCAGCTCTGAGAAGGAGCTGAGACGTTGTAAATCTTTTCAGAATCTCTCTTTTCACACCTGTCACAGCTTGCCACGTTCCACGTGGTTTCACGTGATTTTCACATTTGCGACCGTTTCACGTCTTACGTGAAGCAACACATTTCCACATCCCCTGAAGACAAAAGATAAAAGCTCTGCACTGAGCCTGTCGAAGTGTATAAAGATAAAAGTGATCATCTAATATTCCCACATAGGCCGAAGGCCTCACATCGGCGGTGCCGCACATTTCCACATCATTTCGTATTTCGTATCTCGTATTTCTGATTTCGTATTTCTGCTCACTTCTCACCATTTACATCGGGCTCTTCATTGTCATCCTCGCCCACGGGTTCTTCGTCTTCGAAATATTCTTTTTTCGGGTACAGATTCCGGATGTCTTTTCGATAGAAAACAGCCAGCATAATACCCAGCAGAAAACCACTCAGGTGGCCTTCCCACGAGACTTCGGGCAGGGTGGGAAAGATGCCCCAGAAAATGCCACCGTACATGAATACAACAAAAAGCGATAAAGCCATAAGCCGCGCATGGCCTGAGAAAACACCGGCAAAAAACACAAACGATGCGAGCGAATAAACCATCATGCTGGCACCCACATGCCATGCGGGCCGCGCAAAAAGCCATGTCCAGAATCCGGGTACAATGTAGCTGAG
>CAZJOL010000382.1:0-2190 GCA_964547605.1 uncultured Bacteroidaceae bacterium
AACATTCAATCCGGGCGTTGCCGGAGCAGGAAATCATCAGATTATTTATAACATTGCCGGCAACTGCGGCGACGCTGATACAGTCATTATAAACGTTACACAGAGCGCCGATGCCACCATTACAACTGCGGGACCTTTCTGTATTCTCGATGCAGCGGTTGACCTCACTTCAGCAGATGCAGGCGGAGTCTGGAGCGGCACCGGAATCACCAATACATCAAACGGAACCTTCGATCCGGCAACTGCAGGCGCTGGAACATTTACCATTACTTACGGAATCGCAGGTGTATGCGGCGATACAGCTACAACACCCATAACCGTGATTGAAGTCGCCGATGCCACCATCACTGCGGCAGGGCCTTTCTGCGATAATGAAGCTGCACTGAATCTGACGGCAGTTGATCCGGGTGGCTCCTGGAGCGGTGTTGGAATAACAAATGCATCAACAGGTGCATTCAATCCTGCGACTGCAGGCGAAGGCACACACGAAATTGTTTACACAATCGCCGGTTCATGCGGAGATGCCGATACCACCGATATTACGATTTTTGAAACACCGGCTGTGTCCATTTTCTCCACCAACGAAACCTGCATCGACCTGAATGATGGCATAGCCTGGGTTGAAATTTCGGGAGGCACAGTTCCCTACTCGATTTTGTGGAGCAATTCCGAAACTGCTGATTCCGTATTCGCGCTCGCACCTGGTGTTTTCACAGTAACAGTTACCGATGCCAATGGTTGCGGCTGGACACGTCAGGCCGACATTGTTGAGTCTGATGATCTTTGTTATATACCGCATGTATGGGTTCCGAACATTTTTTCACCAAACAGCGATGGAAACAATGATATCGTGTTTGTGCGCGGCGAAGGCGTTGAAAGCATGACGTTTATAATTTATGACAGATGGGGCGAAAAAATATTCGAGAGCAATTCATTGGATCACGGATGGGATGGTACTTACAAAGGGAAAGATCTTGATCCCGCCGTATTTGTCTTTTATGTGAAAGCAACTTTTGTGGATGATTCGCAGTCTGAAATTCACGGAAATATTACTCTTGTCAGATAATTATTAATTTTGAACAAATTCTCCCCCCTATGAAAAAAACAATCAACTGGATTTTTTTGTTTTTGTTCGCAACATCAGTTTCGGCTCAGGATATACATTTCAGCCAGTACAACGATGCTCCTCTGATGGTCAACCCATCTCTGGCAGGCTTCTTCGATGGCTCGCATAGGATTTCGATGAACTATAAAAATCAATGGCGTTCCATCGGCAATGCTTACAATACATATGCAATATCATACGATGCTCCGGTCACTTCAAATTCTGCAGGCAAAAGCGGATTTCTGGCCATGGGTGTCAACGTATTCAATGACGTTGCAGGTGATCTGAATTTCAGCAACATGATCGGAAATCTCAGTATAGCGTATCATTTGCGCCTCAGCGATGAACAATTATTGTCGGCCGGCATTTACGGCGGTTTCGGACAGCGTTCAATCGATCAGGACGGCATGCAGTGGGACAGCCAGTACGATGGTGCCTCGGGATTTGACGGCACCCTGCCAAGCAATGAAACCTTCGCCTTTCAGACTTTCAGCTATGCCGATTTTGGCTTTGGTATGAACTGGTCAATGATGCACAATGCAACAAACATGTCTTCGAACGACGGATTCAAGGCCAATGCGGGTTTTTCCATCAGCCATGTCAACCAGCCCTCTTTTGAATTCTTTGGAAACTCCGACGAGAAGCTGGATATGCGCATTTCAGCACATGCAAAGGCACAGATTGGTCTCGGCGGCACAAATACTTCACTGATTCCGACAGTGCTTGTCCAGGTTCAGGGGTCACAGAAAGAAATTGTACCCGGACTAATGGCTCGTTATACTTTGCGCGAGCAATCGAAATACACCGGATTCATCAACGATGCATATCTCTCACTGGGAGGCTATTTCCGCACCGGTGATGCCGTCATTGCACATGCGTTGATTGAACTCAATGACTTTGCATTCGGACTTAGCTATGATGTGAATGTTTCTAAACTCACCAATGCCACCAGTGGCAAAGGCGGCTTTGAAATCATGGTGCGTTATATCATTCAGAATTCAAATAAGAGCAGAACGCTCTATTAGAACCAAACCCTTCGAGGCATACGCGTCAACTTAAAGTAATGTCAAAGTATATCTGATTGA
>CAZJOL010000383.1:0-2168 GCA_964547605.1 uncultured Bacteroidaceae bacterium
CTGCCGACGCTTCGACGGAGTTTATCCCGCTATCGACATTTCGACTCCGCTCAATGTGACAGCGGGCGGGGCTCAGCGGGACAGCAGCTTTTGAGTCATTTGATTTTTGGTTGCAAAACGTGTTTTTCTGGTGGTCTCAGGATGACAGTAAGCATGGCTCAGCATGTCAGCGGGCGGGGCGCAGAGTAAGAATATCTGACTTACCTTACATTTGACACATTCGCGTATGAGTAAGTATTTGATTCTGCAAAAAATTTACAACCACTAAGCTTCTTCTCAGAGCTGAAAGCACTGACGCTTCGGTCGGCACATTCTGCTGATGGCTGACAACTTAAATCAATTCTTAAATCTGTAACGATTTCCGCTTCCAGCGGAATAAATTCCACGCGTAACATGTAACATGTAACGTGTAACGTGTAACGTGTAACGTGTAACGAAAAAAGTTATTTCAAAAACGTCCGGTCGAGCTCCATATCATCGAGGGAGCATGGGTCTTCGATCGGCTCCAGGTGCGTGATTACATTCACCGGCTGTTTGAACAGACCTATCAGATTCTTTTCAATTTCTTCAGCCAGATCATGTCCTTTCTGAACTGACCATTCGCCGGGCACAAGTACATGAACGGAAATGAAAATCCGCTGTCCTGCCTGACGTGTCATCAACGAATGAAATTCAATTCCCTGTTTGCGGTACTCGCCAAGTTTTTTGTCGACTTTGATGTAATCATCATCATTTATTGACACGTCCATAAGACCGTGGGCCGATCTCCGGATGAGAAGAAAACCGGAAATCACAATGTTGATGGCGACCGCGATGGCAATGATCGGGTCAAGGATGAGCCATCCGGTAAGTGCTACAATGATAATACCGGCAATGACTCCAACCGAGGTCCACACATCGGTCATCAGATGTTTGCCATCGGCTTCAAGAACAATGGAGCGGTGTTTTTTTCCGTTGCGGATCAGTATAATTGCAACCACAAGATTTATGAGAGAAGCGCCTGTAGAAACAAGCAAACCAGCACTCATGTTTTCAAGCGGAACCGGATTCAGAAGTCGTGGAATGGCAGAAACGATAATGCTTGCTGCAGCGAGAATGATCAATCCGCCTTCGATGGCGCTGCTGAAATATTCCGCTTTGGTGTGACCAAATGCATGTTTGTCATCGGCGGGGCGCTGGGCAATGGTGAGTGCAACCAATGCAATGACCGCTGCAGCAAGATTGACCAGCGACTCAAGAGCGTCGGATAAAAGTCCGACCGAGCCTGTAAGCTGCCAGGAGAGCGTTTTCAGCGCGATGGTAGCGACTGCAGCGGCAATGGAAAGCCAGATGTATTTTTTGAGCGACACGTTCATTCAGCAGAAATTTTCAACGTCCAAAATTAGAAAGAATGAAATCCTGAATAATAAAATTACGCTGAAAGTTTTTACCGGGTTTTAAACAAACTGATAAAATATGCTAATAAACACAACTGTTGAAGCAGAAATTCACATAGACATTGCAGGTCTTTCTTTGGGCGTGTATTTCATCAGCACTGCAAACAAAGGCCGCATCTACTCTACCGGAAGATTCATCAAACAATAGCACTTTCAACAAACCCATAACTCTGAATCCGGGCGATTGCTGCCCGGATTTTTTATTTTCTACAAAATATTGCGAATAGAAAATTCTGATTAAAAATTGATACTCAGCAAATATTTCCAAAGTCAAAAAACCAATAATCCAATTTACATTGGCAGACTCCGTAGGAGTCATATGTCTATAGAGAATCTGTAAAAACAAAGCACGACTCCAGAGGAGTCGAATGTTTTTATTGCTATATCGAACATGAAGCTGATTACATTCGACCTCTCTGAGGTCGTTAATGTATTTATGGTTCCTCTATAGACATGCTATGCCTCTGGCATCGGCCATTAAAAAGTTAATCGAAATTACTCCGCTTGAATACTTTAAATTTCCTTTTTGCATAATTTTTCGGAGTATTTCTGTACCGGAATTTTACTTCTCCAGCTCAGAAATAATCCTTATCGCCTCTTCCCTGCTATCGCCGCAGATGAGCGGATCGAACACAAATCCAAAACACACTTTCGGGCGATCGGGTGAATCAATCAGATCACATAGAAGTTCATCGGTCAAATGAATGCAGCGTACTCCGGCCGGCTTACCGT
>CAZJOL010000384.1:0-2152 GCA_964547605.1 uncultured Bacteroidaceae bacterium
CATACTGTCCGGTGAAATCTTCGTGATGAAGATGCAACCAGTCGTATTTGGGCAGGTCACCACGCAGCACTTCTTCATCATAAATCTGCTCGTATGGAATTTCCGCATAGGTGAGTACAAGCGTTACGGCATCATCCCACGGAAGATTTGTTTTTGGCGCATAAACTGCCACCTTCGGCGCTTTGCTAAGTTTGATGATGTCCATGTTGACAGCCGGATCAGCAATTTCAGCGCGGATCGATGCAGCCTGTGCATCCGAAATCACCTCAACCGAGACACCGCGGATGTTGCATTCTTCCTGAATGGTTTTTGAGAACGAACATAAAAAACTTCCACCTCTGTAGTTGAGCAACCACTCGGCCTCCTCATTATTTGTCAGAATCCAGAAAGTTATTCCATAGGCTTTCAGATGATTTTTCTGCGAATTATCCATCGGAATCAGCAAAGACGTTGCTTGCAGACTTCGCGATAAAAACAGTACAATCAATATCAGAAAAAAACGAATTTTCATAGGTGCGGACGCTTGTCAAAAATCATGCGAAAATCAGAGACCTCCATGACGAATGGAAAAATCATCGCCGGTATTGTCATTGTTCATTTTCGACTGAACCGTGAAGGAACTACCGGAGCTGGACTGACCACTTTCGGAAAGTATGCGGATGGCCTGTGAAAAGTCCTCGTCCGTTTCTTCATAAAAACGCGCATAGGCGCCGAGAAATTTCAGATTGATGGTTGTCAGAGGACCATTACGGTGTTTTTCAATAATCAACTCAGCTTTATTCCGGATGGCTTCAATATCTGTGTTTTTGTCATCTTCCTTAAAATAATATTCAGGACGATAAATAAACATAACGATATCGGCATCCTGCTCAATGGCGCCCGATTCACGAAGGTCGGACAACTGCGGGCGTTTGCTGCCAGGGCGTTTTTCAACTTCACGACTTAACTGCGACAAACAGATTACAGGAATACTTAATTCCTTCGCCAAAGCTTTCAGCGAACGCGAAATAGTGGAAATTTCAACCTCACGGTTAGCATTCTTATCCACTTTGGAAGTCATGAGTTGCAGGTAGTCAATAATCACACATTGAATATCGTATTGCTGTTTCAGACGACGTGCCTTTGCGCGAAGCTCAAACACTGACAATGCGGGCGTATCATCGAGATACAGCTTGGCTTTGGACAGATTGTCCATGTTGTCATTCAGACTTTTCCATTCCTGCGCAGAGAGTTTTCCTGTGCGCAAACGCTCACTGCTGATGCGCGCCTCTGAAGCTATGAGTCTCATCACAAGCTGAATGGCACTCATTTCAAGAGAAAAAAGTGCAACCGGAACTTCGTTAACCATGGCCATATTGCGGGCCATTGAAAGTACAAATGCTGTTTTTCCCATACCAGGACGGGCAGCCAGAATGATAAGATCGGAACGCTGCCAGCCCGCTGTTACAGCGTCGAGCGATTTAAAACCACTTGGTACTCCGGACAAGGAGTTTTCGTTTTTCGAAGCTGTTTCAACCATTTCTCTGGCCGATCGCAGCAGCTGAGCCATTCCGTTGGTTTTACGACGCAGGTTTTCTTCGTTGATTTTAAAAAGTTTGTCTTCGGCGCTGTCGAGCAGATCAAAGACATCGGTGCTTTCTTCAAAAGAATCGTTGATGATTTCTGTTGAAATTTCAATCAGTCTGCGTTGAATATATTTCTGTGCAACGATGCGCGCATGATATTCAATATTGGCGCTCGATACCACCCGGTTTGTCAGGTATGTGATGTAATAAGCCCCTCCTACAAGTTCAAGCTTACCCTGTTTTTTAAGTTCTTCGATCACAGTCAGCATATCGATGGGAGAACTTCGGGCAAATAAGGATTGAATTGCCTCGAAAATATAACGATGCGCTTCTTTATAGAATGAATCGGGCTGAATGATATCAATAACGGTGTTCAGGGCATTCTGCTCAAGCATCAGGGCTCCCAGAATAACCTCTTCAAGGTCGACTGCCTGCGGCGGAACGCGACCGTGATCCAACGCCGAGGCCTTTACTGGAGCCGGTTTGACACTACGCTTAACATTTTTCTTATCCTTATTATCTTCCATGTTTCAAAAATACGACATAATATGCATCGGATTTCTGAATGTTGAAAATTAATTTTGGAC
>CAZJOL010000385.1:0-2133 GCA_964547605.1 uncultured Bacteroidaceae bacterium
CGAGACACATCCGCTCGATCGTTTCGAAGGCAATGGAATTGAGCTCGAAGTCACCCAGATCGGCAAGGAATGCCACGGAGATGGTTGTGCCATTTTCCGCGAAGTAGGTAATTGCGTGATGCCGAAGGAAGGAATTTTTGCACGCGTGATCAAAGGCGGGAAACTCAAAGCCGGAGACACCATGGAATACAAACCGCGGGTGCATAAACTCATATCATCACATTGAGCGATCGCGCTTTTGCCGGCGAATACGAGGATCTGAGCGGTCCTGCGATTGAAAACAATCTGAAAAAATTCTTCGACACCGAAAAGCGTGTGTGCGAAATTCAGCGCACCGTGATTGCCGATGATTCCGAAGCACTGGAGACTTTGATTGTTCACAGTGTGAACGCAGGATTTGATGCGATTTTCACAACAGGCGGCACCGGCGTTGGTCCGCGCGATATCACGCCCGAAACCGTTTGGCCTTTGCTCGACAAAGACATTCCGGGCATCATGGAAAACATCCGCTGGAAGTCGGCGCAGAAAAATCCGAATGCCCTGCTGAGCCGCAGCATTGCCGGCGTAATCGGAAAGACGCAGATTTACACACTCCCGGGCAGTGTAAAAGCCTGCAACGAATATGTCGATGAAATTTTAAAGACGTACATCCATCTGCTGCTGATGCTGAGCAAGGTTGATGCGCACTGACAGTAGTGCGAAGTTTACAACTTCGCACACAGTATGCGCAGCACCTCATTCGCCTCCAAAGCAGCAGCAATGCTTACTTTCGGCGCCATCGGCGGATTTTCTTCCGAAACGCTTTCTTTGAAATCGCCCACAACAATCAGATTGCCGTTGCGTACAACCCGCATCTGGTCTGCATTTTCAAGGCCTCCAAGTCCCGACGCGCATACAAGCGGCTTTTCAGGAAATCTGTCCAGAACCGTTTCAATCAGCATCTGCTTGTTTTCGGCTAAATCAAACGCTTCGACAATGACATCGCAGCTGGAAAATATGTCAACAACTTTTTCAGGATCAAGCCTCACTACATGCGATTCGATCTCTGCATGAGGATTGATCATCAGCAGATTTTTTTTCAAAGTATCGGCTTTGGGTTTTTCAATCTGATCATAAAAAAAGAACTGACGGTTAAGATTTGATTCCTGTATCACATCGAAATCGGCAATAACGAGCTTTGTTATACCGCTGCGAACCAGCATGGCTGCGCAGTTCGAACCAAGCCCGCCGCATCCGGCAATACCGACGGTGTATTTTGAAACTTTATTCTTGATTTCTTCAAATGTCATGGCGCAGACGTTTGATGCAAAGTTATTAAATATCGTTGATGTTTATCAACTCATACTATTGTTACGACATTCCACCGTTCCGGCCGTTTTTGCCGTCGACATCATTTTCAGACAGACTATCAATATGCAAAACAATGCATAATGAAATTAAGAAATACAGCCCTATTCGAATGGTTTTTTTGCTATTTTTGCACAACAAAAAAAACAGAATTATGGCCATCAATATTGAAGACCTTAAAACCAACCGCAAGATCCTTGCATCTTTTGATTATGCTGTAACTCCGGTCAATCGCGGCTATACTGACAAGACCTTATACGTAAATGTCGGCACCGGCGAAATCAAAAGCAAAGATGTTCCCGCTCAGATGAAAGAAAAATTTATCGGGGGAAAAGGATACGGTCTGCGTCTGCTTTGGGACGCTGTAACCCCAAACACCAGATGGAATGATCCGGAAAACGAAATTCTGATTTCGGGTGGTCCCATTTGTGGTATTACTCAGTACAGCGGAGCAGGAAAGTCGCTTGTAGTAACGCTTTCCCCCCAGACTCATATTCCTGTTGACAGCAATGTTGGCGGATTCTTTGGGCCATTCCTGAAGATTGCAGGTTTCGATGCCCTTGAAGTTCAGGGAAAAGCCGATAAAGATGTTGTGGTTTATATCGATGCTGCCAAAGGTCATGTCGAAATTTTCGAAGATCCTGGTTTTGAGCACGATTCACATATGCTTGCAGAAGAGCTGACAGACCTTTTTGCCAATGATGACAAGGACAAAAAGAATATTGGTATTGTTTCAGCCGGCGATGCAGCCGATCACTCACTCATCGGAATGCTCAACTTCACTTT
>CAZJOL010000386.1:0-2126 GCA_964547605.1 uncultured Bacteroidaceae bacterium
AGAAGGACAATATTGATTATTGCGGATTTGTTTTCTTCGGACTTATGAACGTGAAAGGCGATCCATATGTGATTGAATACAATGTCCGCATGGGAGATCCGGAAACACAGGTCGTCATGCCGCGCATTGGTGACTCGTTTGCAGAAATGCTGAAGGCAGCCTCAACCGGAAATCTGAAAGATTATCACACTGAAACGCTTCCGATGACCGCATTGTCAATTGTGCTCGCATCGAAAGGATATCCCGGAAGTTACGAAAAAGGAAAAGCCATTTCACTGCCCGAAGGAGATCATTTGATTTTTCACGCAGGCACAGCGGCAAGCAATAATCAGACTGTCACATCAGGCGGTCGTGTGATGGCCGTTGTAGGTACAGGGAACACCATTGACGAAGCGCGCAAAGCTGCATACAATCTGGCAGAGCGCGTACATTTCGAAGGCAAGACAAACCGCAGCGATATCGGACTGGATCTGATGGAATATGAAAGCATTTAATGCAGAACGGACAATTAATTCGCAGCTGAAATTTGTTTTCATGCTGTTCTGGCTTGTAACGCTCGTTTTAATGCTACAGCGCGGAGAGCCGAATACAATCATCAACCTGCATCCGTGGCTTGGCGGTATTACAGAAACAACGCAGGAACTGAGTTTTGTCTGGATTGTTGTTACACGCCTGCTTTTCATTGCCGGCTCAACGATGCTCCTGTGGCTGATTTCCGTAAGAAATCTTGATCTGCCGCGAAAAGATTACATGCTTTTTTTCATTCTTCCGGTCATTCATTTCACCATAACAGACTGGAGTATAGGTCTTTCGGTTTCGGTTTACTGGACCGCGTTTTTATTTATTTTGTATCAGTTATTACCCGGCGACAACACAACGCCAGTACTTCGGAAAACATTGACAGCTGCCATTTTCAGCGGGGTACTACTGTTGAATGGCGCCTTTGCCATTTTGTTTTTCATCACCGGAATCATTACAATGATCATTAGTCAGGATATTTCATTCCGCCGCATCATTGTCTGGCTTGCGGGATTTCTCACTCCTGCATTTTTTGTTTTTTTCTGGTATTTTCTTACGGATAATACAAGCATTATTCTTGACAATCCGGGTGCATTCGTTCTTGAAGAAGAGTTGCTGCAATTCGCATTCCCTGCCACTTTCTACGGATGTCCGGCGCTTTTGTTTTTGCTTTCACTCTTTGCGCATTCAAGAATGGGTGAATCAAAAATATCTGTTCGCAGAAGTTATTCCGTTATTTTATTTTCGTTGATCGGGCTTGCTCCGGCCATGCTTACATCACTTTTCAACATCTACATTTTGTTTTCAATTTACGGACTTGCCACGGTGTTTTACTGGGTACGTCTCATGTACAATGCCCGGAGCAAAGTCGCATTTATCATTCTCTGGCTTATGCCGGTGGCCTTTCCTGTTTTGTATTACTACCTGTTGAATTACAAATAAACGACATGGCTCTGTTGTTACATCACTATTCGGAGCTGTTGCCCGAAGCCGGCTGCGACGAGTCAGGGCGCGGATGTCTGGCAGGTCCGGTAACAGCTGCCGCAGTCGTTTTGCCGGAAAACTTCTTTCATCCGCTGCTCGATGATTCGAAAAAGCTGAATGAAAAGGAAAGAAATCTGCTGAGAGAAATCATCGAAGAACAAGCGCTTGACTGGGCTGTAGCATTTGTTGATCATGAAGAGATTGATAAAATAAATATCCTCAATGCTTCAATCAGGGCCATGCATCTGGCTTTGGGAAAGTTGAGGAAAAAGCCGGCGCACATTATTGTGGATGGAAATCGTTTCAAACCTTTTCGGAAAATTCCGCATACCACCATTGTAAAAGGCGATGGAAAATACATGAGTATTGCGGCAGCGAGCGTTCTTGCCAAAACACATCGCGATGAATTCATGCTGAAACTTCATGAAGAATTTCCGGATTACGCATGGAATGAAAACAAAGGATATCCATCGCCCGGACACAAAAAAGCGATTGCCGGACATGGCATTACACCTTATCACCGGCGAAGTTTCCGGCTGAATGAGCAGCTGAAAATTCAGTTTTGATTGTTTCGACATTCCACCGTCCGAACTCCGTGAGGACATGGAACCGTCGAAACAATC
>CAZJOL010000387.1:0-2109 GCA_964547605.1 uncultured Bacteroidaceae bacterium
TACAGCAGCACTCCTTGTGTTGTAATATTCTCGGCAAATTCGCCAAATGCAATTTTTCTTTTTGCTTTGTGCTCAAATTTTTCAACACTTTCAATGGCCAGCAAACTAACCATCCTGTGCCATGCACCGGCATGGGCATCGCCTTTGACGCCGGTTTCGCACAATTCAATAACATCGACAGGAACTTTTATGGTGCCTTTTTTCTCCGAAATATTGACGGATTTTATTTCAATTTTTTTCATCAGGGTTCAACGATTTAATGATATTTGAGACGATGTAGTCGGCTGCCTGGGTATCGCCATGATCAGGCCTGATGCGGCCCAGACGCACAATTACAAGATTAAGGTCAGGAACGACTATTACATACTGCCCGAGAATTCCACGGGCATAGAAAAATTCATGTTCATCCACCGCAGAGAGCCACCACGAATAGCCGTAATATCCGCACGGAATGCCGGTTTCATCAGGTATCATGCATGGCTTTACTGAGTTCATTACATATTCTTCAGAAACAATGCGCTTTCCGTTCAACTCGCCTTTATGCAGATATAAACTACCGATGCGGGAAAAATCGCGGGCGTTGGAATTGAAGCAGCAATACGCTTTTTCAAGACCATCTTTGCTGTCGAGACTCCATAGTGCGTCATGCGTGGCGCCAAGCGGTTTCCAGAGCTTCTCCGATGTGTATCTGCTCAGCGTTTTTCCGGTGGCTTTTTCAAGAATCATTGCCAGTACCACCTGATTGATGCTTTGATATTCATGCAATGTTCCGGGTTTCACTTTTGTGCTGAGTTGCTCAACCATTTTCCTGAGATCGTTGCCATAATAGGCTTTGGTAATGGGCGCCCACGCGCTTGCATATGCTTCGGTCCAGTCGAAACCCGACGTCATTGTAAGCAAATGCCGGATGGTGATGTCGGCTTTCATGCCATCGGAAAACTCAGGCAGAAAATCGGAAACTTTCTGATCAACACTTTTGATTTTTCCTTCATCAATGGCGATTCCCACCATGATGCTGACAATGGTTTTCGCCACCGAGAAAGATCCGGAAACCGTGTCGGGACCATATCCGTCCCAGTATTCTTCAAAAATGATGGAGTCATTCTGCAACACAAGCATAGCCGTAACCTGTGTCTCAATCATGAATTTCCGGAATGAATCCGGTAGTTCGGTTTTATATGCACCATTCGGAATCTCTGTCGGGGTGCCGGCTTCAACAGTACGGTTGTGAAAGATTTCAAAATCCTCAATCCCGACATTCTGATAAATGAGCGTTTTGTAGAGGTATGAATTGCCGGTGACAAGAATCACCAGATTTGCAACTGCAATCAGAATCAGCAAACCCAGAAGAATTCTTTTGACAATTTTCATGACCGGCAATTATTGAATTCAGATTTTTGTTTTGCTCAAAAGTTGAATATCCTGCATAACCATCGTTTTATCAACGGCCTTGCACATGTCGTACACTGTCAGCAAACCAACGCTTACAGCAGTCAATGCTTCCATTTCTACGCCGGTCTGTCCCTGACATTTCACGGTAGCAGAAATTTCGACACCATTTTTTATCAGCTTTGCCGACACCTGTACATCGGTGAGCAACAGCGGATGACACAACGGAATCAGCTCCGATGTTTTCTTGGCGCCCATAATACCCGCAAACTCAGCAATGCTCAGCACTTCGCCCTTCTTCATTCCGTTTTCCTTGATCAGCTTAATGGTTGCGGGTTGCAGAATGATACTTCCGGAAGCAATGGCTGTCCGGCTCTGGAGCGGCTTTTCGCCAACATCCACCATACGGGCTTTGCCTTTGGTATCTGTATGGGAGAGTTTTTTCATGGGTGTGGAATGAGTTCAATATTCAGAACAAAAATAAGAAAAATGATTGTTGTAACTAAATTGCTTTTCACATATAATCATAATGATCCGGAAAAGCAGATTATACAAGAGCTGTGTAGGTTTTCCAGGAGATCCCGGGGCAGGCCCGGGATCTCAGGGGTGTATGTTTTTGTATCTATGTGACTTTGTAAATAAATGTATTGCACCAACAGAATCAGTCTTCATCGCAGGTGAAGGCGAATTCAAATCTGCGGAAATAAGACCTGCTGAGGT
>CAZJOL010000388.1:0-2089 GCA_964547605.1 uncultured Bacteroidaceae bacterium
ATACCGCACTCCGGCTATTCTCCTGAGCGATGGTGTTATCGGTCAGATGATGGAAAAAGTCGAACTCTTCGACCCGATTCCGCGCCGCACCGAAGAAGAAATCATTAAGGAATGTCCTTGGGCTACCACCGGCAAAACAGCTAACCGTGAGCGGAATATTATTACTTCGCTCAACCTGGATCCTTCCGTTCAGGAGAAACATGTTGAAGATCTGGCTAAAAAATATGAAAGCATGAAACAGGATATTATGTTTGAAAACATAATGACCGATGATGCTGAATATTTGTTTGTAGCTTATGGCTCAAGTGCCCGTATCTGTCAGAAAGCAGTTGATCTTGCCCGCGCCGAAGGTATCAAAGTTGGCTTGCACCGCCCGATTACACTTTATCCTTTCCCCGAAGCCGAATTGAACAAACTTGGCTCGAAGGTCAAAGGAATTCTTTCAGTAGAAATGAGCCTGGGACAGCTGGTCGAAGATGTTCGCCTGGCAGTTAATGGCAAAACCAAAGTCGAACATTACGGCCGCGTTGGTGGAATGATTCATTCCCCATCTCAGGTTGTCGATGCTCTTAAAAAACAAATAATCGGAGGATAATACCATGGCAGATGTAACTTTAGACGTCTGGAAAGACATAATCAAGCCCGAAAACAAGGTTTTTTCAAAAACGCCCTTGTTAACCGACAAAACGTTGTCGTACTGTCCCGGTTGCGGCCATGGAACTGCTCACCGGATTGTTGCCGAAATAATTGAGGAAATGGGTATTCAGGATAAAACCATCGGTGTAGCTCCGGTTGGTTGCTCTGTACTTGCCTATGAATTTCTCAACATCGACATGGAGCAGGCTGCTCACGGTCGTGCTCCGGCTCTTGCTACAGCCATTAAACGCCTGTGGCCCGAGAAATATGTTTTCACCTATCAGGGCGATGGTGACCTTGCTGCAATCGGTACCGCCGAAACAATTCATGCCTGCAACCGTGGCGAAAACATCGTAATCATTTTCGTGAACAACGGCATTTATGGAATGACCGGTGGTCAGATGGCCCCGACAACATTGCCCGGCATGAAATCGAGCACCAGCCCTTACGGCCGTGAAGTTGAACTGATGGGAAATCCGTTGAAGATGACCGAACTCGTTGCTCAGCTTCCCGGAACATATTTTGTGGCCCGTCATGCAGTTCATAAACCAGGCGCTGTCCGCAAATTCAAAAAAGCCGTTCGCATGGCTTTCGAAAATCAGAAAAATAAAAAAGGCCTTTCTTTCATCGAAGTCGTTTCCAACTGCAATTCAGGCTGGAAAATGACGGCACCCGATGCCAACGAATGGATGGAGCAGAATATGTTCCCGTTCTACCCGCTGGGCGACATCAAAGTAGATGGACAACTGGTCACTAAAAAGTAATCCTAAAACAGCAAACTATGACTGAAGAAATGATTATAGCAGGTTTCGGCGGACAGGGCGTTCTCTCCATGGGTAAGATCCTGGCCTATTCCGGAATGATGCAAGGCCTCGAAGTCAGCTGGATGCCCTCTTATGGTCCTGAAATGCGCGGTGGTACAGCCAATGTCACCGTCATTATCAGCGACAACCGCATCAGCTCGCCGATTCTTAACCAATTCGATACTGCCATTATTCTCAACCAGCAATCACTCGATAAATTCGAGAGTGCTGTAAAACCCGGTGGTGTTCTCATCTTTGACCCAAATGGTATTGTCAATCCTCCAACTCGAAAAGACATCACCATTTATGAAATCAATGCAACCAAAAAGGCTTCGGAGCTCGGACTCACCAAGATTTTCAATATGATTGTTCTTGGCGGATTCCTTAAAGTGAAGCCGGTTGTGACAGATCAGTTCATCGAAGCAGGTCTCAAAAAATCCTTACCAACCCGCCATCACAATCTCATTCCCGAGAACGTGAAAGCTGTTGGTATCGGACGCGAAATCATTGTGCCTTACACAGTGAAATAAAACAAAACAACTTCATTACTACTTGCAGAAAGCTCCTCCGAAAGGCGGGGCTTTTTTTTGCCCACCCCTCGAAGGCATACGCGTCAACTTAATTATTGTTTCTTTTTGCTGATAAGCGAT
>CAZJOL010000389.1:0-2072 GCA_964547605.1 uncultured Bacteroidaceae bacterium
ATCAACCTCTAAACCTAACACCAAAATCATAACTACTTACGCCTAACGCCTGTTGCCTGGAGTTTATCCCGACGAAGGCGGGACCCTACGCTTGACAGCTATTTTCATATATTTGCTCTTTAATTTCTTTCTCATGATTGTAATTGTAAACTACGGAATGGGAAATCTGCATTCGGTGCTGAAAAAGCTGCAATTTTGCGGTGCAGATGCTGTTGTGTCCGACGACATTTCGGTTATCCGCAATGCTTCGAAAATCATTTTACCGGGCGTGGGACATTTTTCTATAGCTATGGAAAATCTGAACAAGCTTCATTTAACCGATGTTCTGAATGAATGTGCGCTGGTGAAAAAAACTCCGCTGCTTGGCATTTGCCTTGGGATGCAGCTAATGGCCTCAAAAAGCGAAGAGGGTAATGCCTCAGGACTGGGATGGTTTGATGCGGAAGTAGTGCACTTCAACATCAGTGATACTCTGAAGTATAAAATCCCACACACGGGCTGGAATCAGATCAGCATTGAAAAAGAAAGTCCCTTGATGAAAAATATTGAATCATTGTCTTCATTTTATTTCGTGCATTCATATCATTGGAAAACGGAAATCAATTCTGATATTCTTACCACAACCGAATACGAATACCGCTTTGTATCTGCGATTGAGAAAGGAAACATTTTCGGAGTGCAGTTTCATCCGGAGAAGAGCCATGATGTTGGGGAGTTGTTGTTCAGAAATTTTTTGAAGATTTAACTGGTTATACACTATCCTGATATGTACATTGGAGGCCGCTTCTGTAGCGCTTTTAAAATGTGTTGGGCGTAGTCTTTTTAAATTTAATTGCCGGGTTGAGTCTCCAGACTCAACCCAACAGATTTTTCTTAAGACTACGCCCATCCTTAAATTTAAAGCGCTACCGAAGCAAAAATCAAATAATAAAGCAAAGCCGATATTCCATCGTCCGCCATGCTTCGTCAGGCTCAGCACATGGCTGGCGGATATGGAATCGTCGGTTTTGCTGCAAACATAACGATTCCATATCCTCTGCCTCCTTCGTCGCCATCGGACGATGGAATATTATGTTTGCCCCATTGTCATTTTTTTCACGATAGGCAGAGAATCGGATCAAATATGTACATTTGTAAACGCTTCATCAAAAATGTTCAGACCCCGCATAATACCCGTCCTATTGCTCAAAGACCAGGTGCTGGTCAAGACCACGCGTTTCAGCAATCCGAAATACATCGGAGATCCGATCAATGCTGTGAAAATATTTAATGACCTCCGGGCAGACGAACTTGTGTTTCTTGACATCAGCGCAACGCGCGAACAGCGCTGCATTTCTGTTGACTTTGTCCGTGAAGTGGGTGAAGAAGCCAATATGCCTTTTGCAGTCGGTGGCGGTATTACTACCATTGAGCAGATCAGAACGCTGATTAGTGCTGGTGCCGAAAAAGTGATTATCGGCTCGAAAGCAGCACAGGATAAGGATTTTATCCGTAATGCATCGGACACTTTCGGGGCATCGACCATTGTTGTATGCATGGATGTAAAGAAAAAATTTCTTGGCAGTGAACATGCATCCATTGTCAATGGAACCAAATCTACAGGTCTGAATCCAGTTGAATATGCCATTGAAATACAAAAGCAGGGCGCCGGTGAAATCATTGTACAGTCCATCGATCACGATGGGTGTATGAATGGATATCATCTGGATCTGATAGCAAAAGTTTCGGCTGCCGTTACCATACCTGTTGTTGCATTGGGTGGTGCCGGAAACCTGCAGCATATGCGCGATGCATATCATCAGGCGCATGCAACTGCTCTTGCAGCAGGAAGCATGTTTGTATTCTATGGTCCGAATAAAGCGGTGCTGGTGAATTATCCTTCCGCTGAGGAGATCAGGAATTTGTTTGAGTGATACATGACTAATGACTGCAGTGCATAAAGGGCAAATTATAGATGCTGAATAACGCGAATTTTTTTATCAATCTGATCAATGGATGCCTCAAGGATAAAATGACGGAGCAAAAACAACATTCCACCGTCCGAAAGCGACGTAGGAGCGAAAGGACATGGA
>CAZJOL010000390.1:0-2046 GCA_964547605.1 uncultured Bacteroidaceae bacterium
CTGTATCACATCGGAGCCTCGCTGAAAGATCTCGGCAAGCGCTGTTTCGCATTTTCACTGCTGGATGAAAAAGTGATTGAAGCATTCAGGAAAAATATTCTGAAATAAAAATGGTATTTCAGCAAGGAGTTACTGATTATCTTTGCCGCATGAATTCCTCCCGCCTGGCTCACATTGCACTGATCATTTCCGGAATCCTTTTTGGCGCCAACTACTGGATTGCCAAATCGCTGATGCCCGATTTCATGAATCCTGTGCAGATAATAATTTTCAGAACAGTTGGGGCCACTTTGCTTTTCGCACTGGTTCTGCCATTCACAAGGAAAAGCCGTTTTCAGTTAAAGGAATGGGTGCTCATTTTTCTCTGCGGCATACTGGGTGTCACCATCAATCAGTTCATGTTTTTCACGGGGCTGAATCTGACAACACCTGTCGAAGCGTCGCTGCTGCACACCATAAGTCCGGTCATTGTTCTGATTCTTGCATTTCTTATCATCCGCGAGCGTTCCTCATTAATCCAGGTGATCGGAATCATCGTTGGTCTTGCAGGTGCAGTATGGCTTACACTTCACGGCAAAGCCATTTCGTGGAGTTCGGACCATCTGCGCGGCGATATCATCATCATGGTGAACATTACCGCCTACAGCGCATATCTGGTGCTTGCCAAGCCACTCATGACACGACACGATCCGTTGCGCGTGGTATTCTGGATATTTTTTGCAGGTATGCTGGCCTTTATCCCTTTCGGATTCAACGAAGCCATACAGATGTCACAACTTCAAATGCCGGCCGAAATGTGGGGCGCGCTTGCCTATGTCGTAATCGGTACAACATTTCTAACCTATCTGCTCACGGTTTTCGGAATAAAGTATTTAAGCAGCGGAACAGTCGGTGCCTACATCTACATGCAGCCAATCATCAGCGGTGGCATCGGAATAATAACCGGGCGTGAAATTCTTGACTGGCCGAAGGTTTTGGCCGCTTTGCTTATTTTCACCGGCGTTTTTCTGGTCAGTTTCAGAAAAATGAAATCTCTTTCAGGTAATTCAATCAGGGCAATAAAAAAGCGTATTTGAAGTTAATCAGCAAAAATCGTTACTTTTGTTTGTATGAGAAGATTACTTTCGCTGTTATATTTTCAGATTATTTTTACCGGCCTGATTTCAGCTCAGGGAGTGGCTGTTGGTGAATGGCGCGATCATCTGCCCTACTCAACTGTAACTGATGTAGCGGTTACTGAAGAACTTATTTATGCCGCCACACCCTATTCATTGTTTTATTACAATGTCCCGAAATGGGAAGTGGTGCGGTTTTCAACTGTCCAGGGATTGAGCGATATTGGTATTTCCTCCATCGAATATTCAAAAACTTACAAGACACTTGTTGTAGCTTATTCAAATACAAACATCGATCTGATTCTGCCCGACAGCAGCGTTTTCAATCTGCCTGACATAAAAAGAAAAAGTATTCCGGGAAACAAAACCATCAACAATATTGTGATCAACGGCCGTTATGCCTATATGTGCTGCGGCTTCGGGATTGTTGTTGTTGATATTCCCAAAAAAGAAATCAAAGACACTTATTACATTGGCGATAATGGAAGTCACGTCAATGTTACTGATCTTGAAATTTTCGGTGATTCAATTTTTGCATCCTCTGATGAAGGAATCTATAAAGCTGAAACAGCCAGTGCAAATCTGGCCTATTTCGGCAACTGGAGCAAAATGAGCGTGCCAATCACGGATGGGAATTATACTGATCTGGAAGTATATTCAGGCAAACTTTTCACGGTTCATTCTCAGTCAATGTTCAATGCTGATAGTGTCTATTATTACGATGGAAGCGTCTGGACAAAATTCACTCCGTTTGCTGGTGTTGAAAACCGCGGGCTGAATGTATCTGAAAACAAGCTCCTGATCTGCGGATACAATTTTGTCAATGTGTACGACACTGACCTGAATGTTCTTGGAACTGTGTATCAATACAACGATCTGATTCCAAATCCAAATGAAGCCGAGTATACATCAGACGGATTTCTGTACATCG
>CAZJOL010000391.1:0-2041 GCA_964547605.1 uncultured Bacteroidaceae bacterium
TATTTAAAAATTCTTTACTTTGTGCCTGAATTGGCGGGGGCCGTATCATTTCATGACAAAACGCACAACAGTAAAAGCATCGCATGAAACCTACACTACTGATACTGGCCGCGGGCATGGGAAGCCGCTATGGTGGCCTTAAACAGATTGAACACATGGGGCCGTCGGGAGAGACCCTCATGGATTATTCAATCTATGATGCCATCCGGTCAGGTTTTGGAAAAGTTACTTTTATAATCCGGGAGGATTTTGAGCGCGATTTTAAAGCCATCTTCAACAACAAACGTTATAATTTCGCCATTGAAGTTGAATATGCCAATCAGGCCATTAATAAAATTCCGGATGGATACTCCTATAATCCTGACAGGATGAAACCATGGGGCTCCGGGCATGCCCTGATGATGGCGGCCGATCTCATTCATGAACCTTTTGCAGCCATTAATTCCGATGATTATTACGGATTCGAGTCATTTCAGATCATATCGGACTTTTTATCCAATTGTGATCCCGAAGCCGATAATTATTGCATGGCCGGATTCCGAATCAATAATACCCTCTCTGAACTGGGCGGTGTTTCCCGTGCTGTATGCAGCATGAACGATGCTCATGAATTGATTTCCATTTTCGAATGTCATCAGATTATCAAAGATAATGATGAAATAATCGGATATGACGAAAGCGGGAAAAAAACCGTTATCGATGAACAGGCCATTGTATCAATGAATCTGTGGGGATTCACACCTGGGTACATGAAACACTCTGAAAAACTGCTGCGTGACTTTCTGGAGAAATACAGCAAGGATCTTAAATCGGAATTCCATATACCTTTTGTGATTGGTAAGCTGATTGAAAACAACAGAATCAAAGTGCAGGTAAAGGAAACCCCATCACGCTGGTTTGGCGTCACCTGGCCAAAAGATCGTGCCTATGTAATGGAGTGTCTTTTGAAAAAGGTTCAGGATGGCGAATATCCGCAAAACCTTTGGAATGTATGAATATCACAACCGAAACTTTTGGGCATACTCCATCGGGACGCGAGGTTAAAATTATTTCCATGTCGCATGGAAACGCCGATCGCATCAGGGTTACAGAGTACGGAGCCAAACTGGTTTCGCTGGTAATTCCCGATAAAAACAACAACCCCATCGATGTGGTTTTGGGCTATAACTCGCTTGCAGACTACATCAACGGAAACCGTTTTTTCGGTTCCAACCCGGGACCTTTTGCCAACCGTATTGGAAATGCGCGTTTCGAAATTGATGGCACCGAATACAAATTCAATCCAAATGTAAACGAACATCTGCTTCACAGCGGCAACAGCGCGCTGGAATCAGTGGTATGGAAACATGAGACAGGAAGCGACTTTGTGAAATTTGTTTATGAAAGTCCTGATGGCGAATTCGGATTTCCGGGAAATAAGATAATCGCTGTCACTTACAAATGGAGTGCAGAGCTGATACTCACCATTGAATTTTCCGTCACGACGGACAAAGCCACTCATCTCAATCTCACTCATCATTCCTATTTCAATCTGGATGGCGAAGGAAGCGACAGCATACTCGGTCACCGCATCCGCATCAATGCTTCCAATGTGCTTGAAGTAAATGATGACTCCATTCCATCAGGTCATTTCATTCCGGTTGAAAACACGCCGCTCGACCTGCGCGAAGAACAGAAAATTGCCGATCTCATTTTTTCAGACTATCCGATATTGCAGAATACATCTGGCTTTGACCAGTGTTTTGTAATTGACAAAAAAGAAAAAGAACTTGCACATTGTGCAAGTGTATTTGCATCAAACAGTGGCTGCACCATGGATGTTTACAGCACTTTGCCGGGGTTGCAGTTCTACACCGATAATCATGACAATGGAAATGTTCCGGGAAAATCAGGTATGGTCTATCCCATGCGAAGCGCTCTGTGCCTTGAACCACAGCAGTTTCCAAATGCCCCGAATAATCCTTCATTTCCTTCAACACTGTTGAAACCCGGTGAAAAATATCTCGAAATAATCCAGTATCAGTTCAATAAAATCTCCCCC
>CAZJOL010000392.1:0-2037 GCA_964547605.1 uncultured Bacteroidaceae bacterium
ACTCCGGTTGCCTATACATGGACCGGCTCTCTGGCGCCCAATGCAACCACTCAGGTCACAATGCCCGATGTAACAGTGCTTCCCGATAGCAACGAAATTTGCGCATATACATTGCTTGTTAACGACACCAACACTTTCAATGACGACGCATGCGCATATTTCTACGGATTGCCCCCTGCCATCATTTTCGAAGATGACATGGAAAATGGCACCCAGCTGTATACCGATGCACCTACCCTTTGGGAACATGGCGTACCTTCAGCCGATGTAATCAATACTGCCCACAGCCCGGTGAATGTCTGGACAACCAATCTGGATGGCGATTACCCGAACTCCGCTTCAGGTTTTGTTTATACACCCAACATGAACTTCTTCGGAGTCAGTGGTGCTTACCTTACATTCTACTACTGGATTGATGCTGAAGAAAACAATGATGGTGGCTATGTTCAGTACTCAAAAGACGGCGGCACAACGTGGTCTTCATTAGGCACAATAAATGATCCGATTGGTTTCAACTGGTTTGAATCATATGCGTCGGGCACACCTGCATGGAGTAAACCTACCAACGGATGGAAACCGGCATTTATTAAACTTAATGCTGTTTCAGGATATAGCATTGTGAAATTCCGTTTCGGATTCAAATCGAATACGACTACAACAAACAACGGTTTTGCCATTGATGATATCAAAATTCTCGGTCCTGCTGTTGCTATTGACGGAGGCGTGATTGAAGTTGTTGATCCTGCCGCAGCTTCCACTCCGGGAACTGCAACTACGGTGACTGTCAAAATCAAAAACTTTGGAACCGACATACTAACATCCATTCCTGTTAGTTATAAACTCAACACAGGTTTCCCGCCGCAAAACGGAACCTGGACTGGTACGCTACAGCCCGACTCAACCGTAGACTATACCTTCACTCAAACATACCCGGGACCTTCGGTGGGTTATGAACTTTGTGCATACACAAAAATCACCGGAGACCCGTACAAAGGAAATGATACAACATGTGTATTAATAGGCGAAGTGGGATTTGAAGAGGAAACGTTCAATGGTGTTGTTCTGCTTCAGAACATTCCCAACCCCGCCTCCGCACAAACCGAAATCAGTTTCAATCTCCCCGCCCCCGGCAAATGCGTGCTCACATTGCGCAACACGCTTGGCGAGCTGATTCAGACCACTACCATTGATGGCCAGAGCGGAAAGAATTCGGTGAATGTTGATCTCAGCAATCTCGGTCAGGGCATTTATATGTACACACTCGAATACAAAGAAGTGGTGCTGTCGAGAAGGTTGTCGGTGATCAAATAATTTCTGTCACGGATTGTAAAATCCGCGCCAGAAGAATAGAAGAATTAAAGAGAAGGGAGCACGTTGTTGCTCCCTTTTTAATGGAAAAAATTTCGAATAAAAATTTTATTCTGCCTGACATCTCGGGATCTCCGTACGCCACTGAATCAGTCTTCATCGCAGGCACCCAACATTTTGGTGTCCGCCAGGCACAAATTTGCGAATAGGAGCGAACACGGAATCGTTGGGTGCTTCTGCCTCACTCCCCGACGATTCCAGGTCAGCAGGCTAAGAATTCAACCCTGACTTGCTGACGCTAAAATGTCAGGGATTAGTGCGACCGGCATGCATGGTGGTTTTCACCACAATAGCATCAAACAAATTTTTGTGTCTTTCTGTACTCTTGGCAATTCCGATAGTCATCGTAATCCTGTGCATCTCTGGACAAAAGAACTGGAGCCGCCAAAGAAAAAGTGAAGCCTGAATTTCACTTCAAACTTCCTTCTTCCTTCACACTTCCTTGTTCAGCTTGTTCCGTCAGTAGGCACGGAATGTTCAGAGTTCAGAGTTCAAATTACTCCGCCAGCTTCCACACCGTATCAATGATGGTTCCATCGACCCATTTGATAACGGCGACAGCTTCGTCGGTAAATTTCGGACGCTCCGGCTTGCCGCAAATGGCCTCAGCTTCTGCCTTCAGTTCCTGAATGGTTTTGATCGGAAGCTTGCTGTTCTTCATCTTTTCGA
>CAZJOL010000393.1:0-2034 GCA_964547605.1 uncultured Bacteroidaceae bacterium
ACCAAGCGTGGATGTACTGGCTCAAACCCTCACCCTGACAGGCACAGCGCCGGCATACGATCCGGCAAATCCATCATACACTTTTCCGGTATCGGCAAAAATTTCCGTGAATCCGGCTGGATGCCCCGGCTCCGTAATCAATCAGACCATCACCATCAATAATGCACCCACTCCTGTAATCGCAGGAGACAACTTCATTTGTGAAGGGAGCTCGGTTGAATTGCTCTCCGATCTGAAAGGAACCTGGACCAGCTCCGATGGCGGCATTGTTTCAATTGCGCAGTCAGCGCCGGATTCAGCAGTTATTGTCACAGGTTTATCCGATGGACCTGTGAATATTTTTTGCGAAACAGTAAGTGGGGGATGCACGGTGAACAGCCAGCCATTTTCAATCATCGTACATCCTGAAATAAAAGACACCATTACAACAACCATCTGTCCGAATGACCAGTATCTGATAGGTGCAGTTGCTTACAACACAGCCGGCACCTTTACTGACACGCTGGCATCGACGAACGGTTGCGACAGTATTGTTACCCTGCATTTATCGGTAAATCCGTCAAGCGATTCCATCATAACCGAAACCATCTGCCAGAACAATCCGTTTTCATTTGGTGGACAGTTAATCAACATCAGCGGAGTATATCATGACACTCTTGTAAACGCGCTTGGTTGCGACAGCATTGTCACACTGAATCTCACAATAAATGACACGTCATTTTCCGAGTTCTGGATTACTGATACAAGCTACACCTGGAATTCAACTACCTATACCACCAGCGGCGATTACACCCAGACACTGCTTAACGAGGCTGGCTGCGACAGTGTTGTTACGCTGCACCTTACAATTATAACGGGAATTGATAATGATGTATTTTCTGCTGAAATTTATCCGAATCCAGCAGAAGACTGTATTCATGTTAATTTGTTTTCGGCAAACACCAACACCCAACTGAAGATTATCAATTCGGAAGGTGCGCTGCTGAAATCCATCAACATAACCGGAAAAAAATCAATCATCGGTGTCTCAGAACTCGCTCCTGGCCTGTATTTTCTGAATGTAAGCGATTCGGATGGACATTCTGCAACGTATCGTTTCAGTAAACAATAATGATTTATATTTTTCGTAGATTTGTTTTTTGCGAAAAATATGAAACCTGAAACAACAAAGGAAAGAATCAGCAGCATTGACATCCTGCGCGGGTTTGCACTGCTTGGAATTGTGGTTGTGAACGCACTCGGATTCAATGCATCCTTCTTCAATTTCGGCGGATACTACGGATCGCTGCCTGATCCGGAGCAACAGCAATTCTACAATGTGTTCATCAGTCTGACCGCCGACAAGTTCATTTTTCTGTTCAGTTTTCTGTTCGGATACGGTATTTACATGCAGTACAAAAAATTTCAGGATAACAATCAGCCGTTCGGAAACTTCTTTTCGCGCCGGATGATGGTTCTTGCAGTGTTTGGAATTGCGCATGTAGTGCTGCTTTGGGCAGGTGATATCCTGCTGCCGTATGCCATCGCCGGAATCATTGTTTTTGCCTTACGCAAGGCTCCGACTTTTTTGCAATTATTGCTTGCGGCATTTTTCTATTTCTTTGTTTTCTTCTGGCTCAGTGCCGGCAACTGGCTTGTATTGCCCGATTCCATGTCATCGCTGTGTAAAGAATGTCTCGAAAATGCAAAGGTCGTGTACGCCAATGGAAACTATATTGATATTCTTCAGCTGCGTCTGCACGAATATGCTGATTTCCGCAATATCAACCTGTTTTATTATCTGCCGAAAATCATTGGTCTGACTTTATTTGGTTTTGTTGCATCAAAGAATCTGCTTCACAAAAGAGTGGCAACGAATAAGGCAAGATGGATTGTGACTCTCGTACTCATTGCAGCAGCAGCGGTTTTCATTTATCTGAAATACGAAACCTTTTTTACCATTGATGGTCCATTCGCAACTGCGGCATTCATGGCCGGTTACGAGCTGATGAATTTTTTTGTCGCTTCGACATATCTGATATTCATTCTGCTCAT
>CAZJOL010000394.1:0-2031 GCA_964547605.1 uncultured Bacteroidaceae bacterium
TGACATGATCGAAGTCGGCTCCTTCATTGGGTTGGCTGCAATGACACAAAGCGATATCATTATTAAAAACGCATCGGTAAAAGATCTCGGAATCATTCCGGATGTTTTCAGAAGACTCGGAATCACCGTTGAGCAAATGGGCGATGACCTGCATGTACCTTCGATTGATGTGTATGAAGTCGAAACTTTTCGCGATGGCTCCATCATGACCATTGCCGATGCACCCTGGCCGGGTTTCACGCCTGACCTGTTGTCAGTAGTGCTGGTTGTGGCTACACAGGCCAAGGGCAGCGTGCTGATTCATCAGAAGATGTTCGAGAGCCGTTTGTTTTTTGTTGACAAACTGATTGACATGGGTGCTCAGATTATTCTCTGCGATCCGCACAGGGCCACGATTATCGGACTTGAACGAAAAACACAGCTACGCGGAATTGAGATGACATCGCCCGATATCCGCGCCGGAGCTTCATTGCTGATTGCTGCATTATCGGCCAAAGGGAAAAGCATTATTCACAATATTGAACAAATCGACAGGGGCTATCAGAATTTTGATGGCCGTTTAAGAGCTTTGGGGGCAGAAATCCGACGTATATAGTATTTCTGACAAAACCTGATATGAAAAAAATTGTACTGTTTGTTTTTGCATCTGTGCTTGCATTCTTGTGTTCAGCACAGAAGGATAGCGACATTGCACTTACTCCGCCCATGGGCTGGAACAGCTGGAATCTGGTCGAAGCCAATGTGAGTGAAAAAATCATTTGCGAAATAGCCGATTCAATGGTTGCCAATGGCATGCGCGATGCCGGTTATCAGTACATCATCATTGACGATTTCTGGGTGGGAGGACGTGACACCAGAAACCGTCTTTTCCCTGATCCCGTGCGCTTTCCCAATGGTATGAAAGCGGTTGCTGATTATGTTCATTCGAAGGGATTGAAACTCGGTATTTATTCCGATGCTGCAGAGCTCACCTGTGGCGGCGTTACGGCAAGCTATGGCTTTGAAGAGCTTGATGCCAGGACCTTTGCAGAGTGGGGAATCGATTATCTTAAATACGATTACTGCAATGCGCCGACCGATGTTCTGACCGCATTTCAGCGGTACAAAAAAATGGGCGATGCCCTGAAAGCCACCGGCCGTCCGATCATGTATGCCATCTGCGAATGGGGACAGCGTCAGCCTTGGCTCTGGGCGCGGGCTGCGGGTGGACATCTGTGGCGCACTACCTATGACTCCCGCGACACATGGTATTCGCACGACACCGGTCTGGCCGGCATCATGGATATTTTTGAATTGCAGAACGGGCTGGAACAATACGCCGGTCCCGGTGGCTGGAATGATCCGGATATGCTGATGGTTGGCCTTTGGGGCAAAGGAAAATCGTCATCGCCTGATAAAAGATTTCAGGGTTGTTCGTTTGTCGAATACCGCAGCCATTTCGCTCTGTGGGTTATGCTGGCGGCTCCGCTTATTCTGAATTGCGATGTCAGACATATGGATCAGCAGACTAAAGAAATTATCCTCAACAAGGAAATCATTGCCATTGACCAGGATTCACTGGGTGTGCAGGGGAAAATTATTTTCCATAAAGACAGCATCGTGGTTCTCTCAAAACCGCTCCGGCATGGTGATGTAGCCATATGCATCCTGAACAGGAACAACACCTCGGTCAGCTACAAACTTGATGTGCAGCGCGATCTCAGCATCTGGTTCCCGCACAGTTGCCGCGACATTTATAAAAGAAAAAATCTTGGCACAGTAAAAACTCTTCAGGGTACACTGGCATCGCATGATTGCGTGGTGTTTCGGTTTGAGATGAAATAGATTTTTTCAGATTCAGAATATCTTCAAAACCATTGGACAGTCCAACATTCCATAGTTTCGGGTTGGATGTAGTCTTTTGGTTTTTTTCTGCAGAGACTGTCTCAAAATTAATACTTCAAAGCAAAAACAACATTCCACCGTCCGATGTGACAAAGGAGCTGAAGGACATGGAACCGTTGTTTTTGCTATTGTTACGACGGTTCCATG
>CAZJOL010000395.1:0-2013 GCA_964547605.1 uncultured Bacteroidaceae bacterium
AAGAATTTCCTTGGAAAAATGTTTGGCATGATGCTCCCGAAAGGCGCACGAAAGCTCAAACTTTCGAAAATGCACATGATGGGAATGGGCTCAGCCATGATCCGGGGACTCATGAAAAAGAAAAAAGTTGCCTCATTGCCCGAAATGTTCAAAACAGCCGGAGAACTGGGTGTTGAAATCAATGTGTGTGAAATGTCGATGGATCTGATGGGCTTCAAACCTGAAGAGCTGATCGATTATCCGCATATGAAAATCTGCGGTGTGGCTACATTCCTGGCCGACGCTGCCGAAAGCAAAGTTCAATTGTTCATTTAATCAAAAAAAAATACTGACATGACTACAGAAGAATTAAAAGCACTGACTGCAAATCAGACTGTTGACGCCCGTGGAACCGCTTGTCCGGGCCCGCTGCTCGCCGCTAAAAAAGCCATGGGCGAAATCGAATCAGGCGAAATAATGGAAATTCTTTCGTCGGATGAAGGAACCAAACACGACATTCCGAAATGGTGCGAAAAAATGGAGCACGAATTTCTCGGCATTGTTGAAGAAGACAGCTATTCAAGACTTTTCCTGCGTAAGGCATAGTATCGTATAAGCCCGTCAGGGCATCGTTTCATGTGATTGTTGGCGACAGCTTTATTGCCTGTCATTTCAGAATATTGTCCGAAAATAAACATTTCAGCATATGGAAAACACAGCTTTCCGACCAAAAATCCTGGTTTTTTCAACTGATAAAATCTCCGATCCCGGAATCGATCAGGCAGGATTGCGCAAGATTCATTATTCACCATCGGTATATGTGATCAGTATGCCCTGCTCCTCCGGCATCAAGCCGCGCTGGATCATGCATGCATACGAGCAGGGATTCGACGGTGTTTTCATTGCAGCTGACGGACACGAATGCTCCTACAGCCCGTATTGCACCGAGCATACCAATGCCATCATTACCGAAGTGCAAACCATGATGAAAGCAAAAAACATCAGCCCCAAGCGCATTCGCATGGCTGCCATCTGTTCGGTATGTGCCGAGCCTTTTGCTGCACACATGGAAAATTTCAGCAAAATATTATCGGACCTTGGCAGCATTGAAGATGAGAAAAATAAACCAACAGACAACGAAAATAAAGCATCATGAACGAAGCCATTCAATCATTTGATACACTGGTGATCGGCGGTGGTATTGCCGGCCAGGAAGCCGCACTGAATCTGGCTGAAATGAATTACAAGGTTGTGCTGGTGGAAAAAGATTTGTCCATCGGTGGCAAAATGATTCAGCTCAGCAAGGTGTTCCCCACCCTCGACTGCGCGGCCTGCATCACCACCCCCAAAATGTCGGAAACCGCACGGCACCACAATATCACGTTGAAATTATTCACTGAGATCGACGCCATCGACAAACAAAACGATGGCAGCTTTCAGGTAACTGTAACCGAAAAGCCGCGCTACGTCGATGATTCACTGTGCACTGGTTGTCAGGAATGTGAATTCGTTTGTCCGCAGGTCATCAACGATCATTACAATCATGACATGGTCGGACGCAAAGCCATTTATATTCCGTTCAATCTGGCCAATCCCAAAATTGCAGCCATCGACATTGACAACTGCATCAGTTGTATGCGCTGCGTGAAAGTCTGCGCGCCGAAAGCCATCGATTTCAAACAGACACCGAAAACATATACTATGGCTGTGAAATCAGTCATTGTCAGCACCGGATTCAAATTGTTTCCTGCTACAGGTAAGCCCGATTACAATGCAGCAACGCAGCCCAACGTGATTGATGCATTGCAGATGGACAGAGTGATTGCGCCCACCCGCCCCTATAACGCTGTTGTCAGGCCCGGCGACGGCAAGGCACCCGAAAATATTGCCTATGTATTATGTGCAGGATCGCGCGATTCATCCATTGCCAACAAGGCCTGTGGAGCCGATTGCAGCAACAATCCAATCTGTTCGCAAATATGCTGCATGTATTCCATCAAGCAGGCGCAACTGCTGATGGGAGCTTTGCCAATG
>CAZJOL010000396.1:0-2000 GCA_964547605.1 uncultured Bacteroidaceae bacterium
AAACGAACCCCTTGATAATATTAGATTTATGTCAGGGTAGCTGCAATGTGGGTTATGGCCCGATAATAATTATTTCACATATTTATATTCATTATCTTTGGCCAAACTCTACGCCTATGAAAATCAAAATTCCAGAAAACCAGATCACATTTGAACAGCTGAAAGCTGATGTAGAGAGCCAGTTTCCGCAGTACACCTTTCGCGTCAAAACAAAGAATTTCATTGTTGCCCGCAAAAACGGAAGTACCGGGGCCAACATTCTTCTGAAAAAATCGAAAATCATTGTCAATGGTGCATTTCCAACAATGGGTGGCACTATGCTGTTTGTTCTCTGTATTTTTCTTTTCGGTTTTCTTATTCCGCTGATTGTTTATCTGATTGTTTTCCAGAAAAATCAGAAAATGCTCGAATCGGAAATCGGTGCATTTCTGCAGCAGAAATACGGACTGAAATTATAGCTGCAAGCAAGGAAATTTAAAAGAGGATTTGCATGGCAGATCCTCTTTTTTTCTACTCAACCGAAAGTGAAACATTTATTCGTTCCCAGTAATTGGGGGCATAAACAATAATATCGTCGCTGGTGTATGGAATGTTGTCGGCGCCGGTATAAATCTGAATCAGGTTTTGTGTGTCGAAGCTCATTACAGAATGCATGGTTTTCACTTCATCATTCACCGGCATGACAACTTCCTGTGCAGTAAATTTATGACTTCGGATAACCGATTCAGTCCCTGCAGCAACTGGATAATCAGGTCCGGTCTGTATTTCATTGTGATCCTCGTTAAAGATAAATGTTGAATCTGTATTTCCAAAAACAATCAGTGCTGGATATTGTTGTCCCCAGATTGGCACAATAAGCGGTGCATACCGTGTTTTCACAAGTGTCCCGAACTTGACCGAATCACAATAATACTGTGAGCCACCCTGACCCATGCCTAGAAACTCCTGGTAGTAGGCGTTGAACTGATTTAAAGTGATTGTGTCGTATTCAGCCGGAAGATTAAACTCCTGATAAAGATAATAAGGTCCAAATGTAAAATACACCAGGTTGATTATCTCCGGCAACATTTCCTTTTGATATATGATTGGCTCTATCTCGAGAATCTGATTGTTGGAGAAATCAACAAACACCGAAATTTCAACACCCTGAGCGCCATTTTGGCCATCGACATAAGAAAACATTACCTCATCTGCGCTTCCCCAGGCATCTTTGTAGAACAGAAAATTGAGCTTGGCGGTGAACACGTCAGGCGTAACACTGGTAATGTACTGGCCGAATTGTGTATAAACACTGTCGGATAGCGTGTTTCGCGATGTGGGTGCTGTTTTGAATTCCAGTTTGTGTTTCAGGGTTCCAATTTCATCATCTTTTTTACATGCTGTACATGCAAGAACTATTGTCAATAGAATGAATAAATTTCTCATGATAGTAATTGTTGGATTAACAAATATACGAATTGTTTCAGCAATGTTTACGCAGCCAAAAAGAAAACCCATGCAATCGTATTGTATTACATGGGTTTATCTGTTTTTTTGCGTACCCGAGGCCGGGATCGAATCTACCTGGCTAACGCCAGTTAGACAGGCCGGCACGATAATCAGCAAAGTACTTTCTTAAGAATCGCTTCCCTTGAGTTGTTTTTAATTCCTTTTCCCGAATCCGGGCTTTTTCCCTCGTATCAATGCTCTCAATAAAAAACATCTCAAAGGGTCTGTATGCTTTCGTACTTCTGTTGAATCCCGAATTATGCTGATGTAACCTACGTTCAGGATTATCTGTAATCCCAACGTATATCCATTCCCTTTCTATGCTTTTTATTGCATATATGTAATACATATCTCTTTCCCTTCATGAAAAGAGAGAACACAATAGATGTTCTCTCTTTTGTACCCGAGGCCGGGATCGAACCGGCACGAGCTTGCGCTCACAGGTTTTTGAGACCAGCGCGTCTACCTATTCCGCCACTCGGGCAAGTGAAATACGAAATCAGAAATACGAG
>CAZJOL010000397.1:0-1970 GCA_964547605.1 uncultured Bacteroidaceae bacterium
AGACATTTCATCCGCTGAAATCCAAAGACCTGCTGAGGGTATTTTAACCTGCCCGAATGCCTGTTGCAGTTAAACTTGCAGGCGGGTCCGTGTAATCAGTGGAATCCGTGGACAAAAGATTGCAAGGGCTATGAAGGTTCTCAATGAGATCCCGCGTCAAGCGCGGGATCTAAGTACTTAAAAAATTATTCCAGCTTCCAGCATAATCATCCGTCCAGGGCAGTACTGGCCTTTGCTGTCCGTGTACAGTTTGTCAGCAATATTTGTGACTGAGGCACCGATCTGCCAGCGCTTTTTGTATTTGTACCACATTCTGATATCAGCAGTAACATATGGTTCGTATTGATCGGGCAGTCCGTATTTTTCATCCGGCGTGTTGGTGTCGTTCACCCAGCGCGAACCCACATAGCGTGTATTGAAGGACAGGCCAGCATTTCTGTACATATACTGAATTCCGGCATTGGCCAGATGCGTCGGAACATTGCTGAGATACAATCCAGAAATATCGATCTGCTGCACCATTGAAGGAGTGTATTCCTCAACTGTTGAATGCGCAAAAGCATAATTGAAAAACGCATTCAGATTTTTATTTATCCGGTATGTGAAATCAATTTCGGCGCCGGCAATCTGAACTTCCGAAACGTTGGATGTTATGATGACTGGTGCTGCATAGCCCATATCAACAGTGTCTCCGGTTGAAACAGGATACATGAAATTCTTTCCGATACTGAAATATACAACCGGTTCAACTGTGATTTTTGAATTGATTTCATGACGGTATCCGATTTCAAAATTCTCAATTGTTTCAGGAACAAGATTCGAATTGGCCACCTGAAATCCGCCACGGGTCTTACCTGAGCGACACAGGTCATCGAGAATAGGCGCACGGAAACCATGTGCATAAGAAATATAAATCCGTTTGTTTTCTTTCATTCTGTACTGCAGTGCCACCTTCGGACTCAGCGAGTGCCACTGCTTTTCAGCCATGTCGTCATTTACATACGAAAGCAGATACATGTTGCTCATTCCGGGATTTTCGACTGAAAAACGACCATCGCGAAAACCGGCATAATCATAACGAAGTCCTGCAACCAGCTTCCAGCGCTCTTTTCCAAAAATGAATTCATCCTGGGCAAACAGCGCCAGCATATCCATGATGCCTGTATTGATGATTTTATCTGTTGAAGTATGATACACATCTGCCGCATCCACAGCGCCCTGGCGCACTTCAAAACCTGTTGTGAGCCTGTTTGATTTTCCGATATCCCTGCTGCCATGAGCAATGATACCAATATCCGTTCTGCGTGAATCGACGTCGTATAGCGTGTATTCACCAGACTTGATGTACTCGTTGATCTTAGCGTAGTTTTCGCGCAGATAAAAACCGCTTGCGGTCAGTTTCCACTTTCCGGCTTCAGTTCTGTAATTGCTGCGGATATGATAGCTGTCGTGTTCTGAATAAGAGCCCAGCGTAGTGTACACTTTTTCACTGCCACCACGCTCATCATCGAACAACATACCGCTGATCCAGAAATGACTTTTTGCATTGAACTTATAACCGCCTTTCAGCGAAAACATTTTTTCTTTCAGAAACGCAGGCACGGTATATTCAGTCCGCTGATATTCCGGCTCGCTGATATAACCATCACTCTCGCGCCAGAAAGCGCTGCCGGAGCAGAAAAAGCCGCGGTCAGCCGTTTTGCCCAGAAAGCTGTTGAATGCCATATCTCCTGACATTGTATTGAAGGTGCTGTAGCCGAGTTTCACACGGCCGGCCAGCTTTTCTTCAGGAATGGCAGAAATTATATTGATCACACCGCCCATGGCATTACCTCCGTACAACGCAGAGGAAGGACCTTTCACCACTTCCATGCGATCGACCAGCAACGGATCAACCAGATTGAAATTCACGGTGCCGCCATCCGATTTGTTGATGGGAATTCCATCGAGAAGCACCAGTGTTCTGCCCT
>CAZJOL010000398.1:0-1961 GCA_964547605.1 uncultured Bacteroidaceae bacterium
TAGGAAGCATAGTCCAGAAACCAGTTGCGGTACATGCCCGACAAACCGGTGATCTTGGCCTTCTCTTCCTGTGGCGCATCAGAAGCGGGCTCAATTTTTTTATCTTTTTCAGAAGCCATCGTAAGACGTTAAATCCAGATTCTCAGCAAAATTAATTCAATGGCGAAAAATATCAAAGCAAATATGATAAATGTTTTCCACAGTTTCGTTCCTTCCTGCAGGTCGGCAACCACAGCTGCCGGTGTATCACCTGTTTCAAGCACGGAAATATTTTTGTTTTCACTGACGAAGTTTTGAATTTCATCCGTGGTATATGATTCGGTATTGCTTTCGGTCCGCGGATAATTCAAACCAAACGACAAAAGTGTGTTTTCACCACGCATCACTTTATATGATCCGGGGCTGCTGATGCGGGAGTTGAGAAATATTTTCGGCGGATTTCCATTGCTGAATCCGGGAATCAACTCCGAAGAACCATCGAAACTTTTCAGGACTGGTGGCTTCTCGCCGCTCATGTTTCCAGTCGGCAGGTCAATGCCATAGCTGTAATCAAGCGGGTACGCAACACCCGGCATAACCCTGCCCGAAAAAGCCATCTGCATGACAGCCGGGACAATCAGCGCATTCGATGCAAACGTGGAAAATGAAGACTGAAGAGGAACAGACATCAAATAGATGTGTCCTTTGCCTTTGATGAATTCGGCCATGAACGCATTACCATTGAGTAAAGTCATAATGCTCCGCCCGTTGCCTTTCGGAATGCGGTAACTGGTGAATACAGCCGGGAACTGGATTTGTTTTGGAGGTGTTACAAATACGCCTCTGAACAACGGATTCTCAGCTTCAATGCTGGCTACACGCGTATTGGCCGTATCAATGCCGGCAAAAGCAGGAATTCCAAGTGCCGCAAATCCGGGCTGATAATTTTTTATGTCGCCGGCTGTTGGAATAATCAGAATATTTCCACCTGACTCAAGCAAGCGATTGAGTTCAGATGCCATTCCTGAAGATATCTGTGACACTTCGTCCAGGATGACCAGACCGGCCGAAGCCATGGAGCCCGCATCAAAACTGCCTTCGCGCACAGAAGTGAAATTGAAGAGACTGTCGCGCTCAAAAAGATTGTTGATATTCTTTGTTGCTCCGCTACCGGCAATGTGATAGACCGGAACCGAAGATGCAATATCAAATGCAAAGAAAATACGATCGTCGAAACTGATGGGACTGTCATCAATTTCAATATACCCTTCGTGGCTTCCCCGGGAGTTTACAGTGAATGCAAACTCAACAACATCAGAGCCCGAAGCCGCGAGTTCCACGTCGCCAAGCCCTTTCTGCCTGCCATCGACATAAAGCCGCACCGGAATTTTTTCAAGCAGCATATCGCTGTGGTTGCGGATGCGTGTGTTAATCGTAATAACATTGTTTTCAAGCTGCACCGGGCCGCTGAACCAGACGCTGTCAACCGAAATGTTCGGCGTTTTGGGAGCCTCCACCGGAAACAGAAAAATCTTTCGTGCTGTTGATGCAAGCGAAGCCACATTGGCTGTTGATTTCTGAAAATCGCTGATGATATAAAAGTGATGTTCTGCACCTGCAGCATTCATGTCGGCCAGGTCGGTCATACGCGAAATAACAGCGGCCGTCTGCCGCGGAAAAGGACAAAAGTCAATGATTGACAACATATCGACACATTCATCACGAGGACAAAAACGTTCGTGCTCGCCAAGAAAATCATTGGTAATGAGGCGAAACATGGTGCCGGGCGGATATGCGTTCAAAATTTCCCGGGCTTTTGTCCGGGATTTTTCAAGCAGATCGGTTTTGCCGTCGCTGACCTCCATGCTCATACTGTTATCTACGTAAATGCTCACAAACAGGCGTCCTGACGATGTCTGTTCATTTCCCTGCGGGATGTAAGGTTTCGCGAAAGCCAGAACCAGAGCGGCAATGAACAGCAT
>CAZJOL010000399.1:0-1934 GCA_964547605.1 uncultured Bacteroidaceae bacterium
GCTGCGACTTGTCGCGTTTCACGCGAAGCACCATCGGATGCGCTGAAGGCGCTAAATATATTAGCCTTGGGCCAAAGGCCCCAGGGACAAGGTGTGCGACCACGTCACAGCTTGCCACGTTTCACGTGGTTTTACGTGAAGCTCCTTTGAGGTGGACGGTCACGCGTCATAGACGCGCACCCAGAACAAGGACGAGACATGCGGCATGCGATACGGAATGCACAAGAATAGGTTAAGATTGAGGACAATGCGAAATTTTGTATCTTGCAATAAACAAATTACCTATGGCAAGAAGAATCAATACACAAACCGTACGCGGACAGCAGGCAATTGACGGCGCAGGGGTGCATCTGCGAAGGGTTTTGGGGCTACGCACCATCACAGACTTCGATCCGTTTCTGATGCTCGATGGATTTGATTCTGCGAATCCGCAGGATTATATCAAAGGATTTCCATGGCATCCGCATCGCGGCATTGAAACCGTGACATACCTGATCAGCGGTGAAGTGGAACACGGCGACAGTCTTGGAAACAAAGGCGTAATCCGCGATCTGGAATGTCAGTGGATGACAGCAGGATCAGGAATCATTCATCAGGAAATGCCGAAGGCATCAGACAGAATGCTTGGATGTCAGCTGTGGGTGAACCTTCCGCAAAAGGATAAAATGTGTGAGCCCGCTTACAATGATATTCAGCAAAAAGATGTGCCGCTGATTGAAGAGGAAAAAGCAACCATACGCGTGCTTTCCGGCATGTATAAAGGAATTGCCGGCGCCCTGAAAAGTCACTATGTAAAAGTCCGGTATCTCGATGTAGCACTGAAAGCCGGCTCGGAGTGGATTTACAACGAAACGCCCGATAACGAAACTTTGTTTTTGTATTTGATTGATGGCACTCTGGCTGCAGATGAAGCACTGGAGAAGTATGAAGAAAAAGCATGCGCCATGCTCATGAAAGCCGCATCTGATCAAAGAAATGAATTTTCTGATGTCATTGTAAAAGCGGGTCCTGATGGCGCACGGTTTTTACTTATTGCTGCGGAGCCGCTCCACGAGCCGGTTGCATGGGGTGGCCCCATTGTCATGAATACACAGGAAGAATTAAACAAGGCCTTTGAAGAACTGGATGAAGGAACTTTTATTAGATGATGTGCGAAGTTGGAAACTTCGCACAGCTTTACAGGTTGGAAACTTCGCACAGCTATGTTCGGAGTTGAAAATACGCACAGCGCTGGAATCTCAGAAACGCGCTTTCGAACAAAGTGAGTATCTTTGGATAAAAATCAACAACACTGAAACAACAGCATATGGACCTTATTCTGATTGCATTTCTGGTTTTCATGGTTGCCATCGTTGGCGCACGAATGATCAATGACCATGCGAATAAACAACTCGATACTGAAAAGCGGGCTGCATTATTCGATCTCTTTTCCAAAGGCAGGATTTTCATGTACATCGCGCTGGCTGGCATTATCGTGATATTTTTGGTGAGTCTCAAATTCGAATTGCTCGACCCCATGATCACATTTCTGATTTATGCCGCGTTGTTGTTTGTGTATGTTGTCATCACCAATTACATTGCCTGGAAACGCCTGAAAAGCAATGATTATCCGGCTTCGTATATCCGGTCGTATATAATATCATCGGTAATCCGCATCGTGGGTATTGTTGTGTTTCTGGCGCTGATGATGATGGTTTGAGCAACCATTAGCGTTATTGATTTTTGTAAGTCAGTTCCGAAAAACAAATCACAAGTATCAATCTCATCTCCCGACCTTCCAGAGTTTGAAATGCAATGGAAAACATGGAAGATTCGGGCGTTAAGACTTCTGTCCAACTATTCCATAGTCAATCAATGGATGTAGTCTGAAGAAAATTATATGTTGAGGATTTCTCAAAAATAAAGCATTGTTACGACATTCCACCGTTCCGGCC
>CAZJOL010000400.1:0-1933 GCA_964547605.1 uncultured Bacteroidaceae bacterium
CTTATGACAAGGGCTTTGTGGAATGGATCCGCGAACACGTTTCATTCATCGCTCCTGTGTTTGTGTATCCCGGAGAAGATGAAATGCAGGCGCTGGCCTTCAATGGCATCTGCTTCCTCAAAGGCGAAGCCGATGTGAAGCAATACGCATAAAACAGAAAACTGTATTCAGAGCCGGCTTCAGAAATGAGTGCCGGCTTTTTTATTTCCTGCCGATCATCACCTTCTGTCCGTAGCCGTAGCCGTAGGTGAATTTTATTGGTTTGGCCTGCAATGAATCATAGGCCAGCTGCAGATCACGGAGGTTTATATAGTTGAACATGTCAACCGGCTGACTGAATTTTCCATACAGCTGTAGCTTCGGAAAAACAGCTTTCAATGTACGGTATGACAACCCTGTATCATCGGTAAGTACAGCTGAAACTTTTGAGGTAACCACTTCTCTGATTTTCATGAAGCCATCGTAATGCATCAGATATGATGCGGCTTTCAGCATGCCATAGATTTTTCCGTCAAGCGATTCGAAATACTTTTTCACCGTGCATTTTTCAAACAGCGTGTTTTCGGCATTGAATGAAAAATAGGTCAGTTCCTTGTTCCGGCCAAGACTGTCGATGAGGTTCAACCGCACGCCGCCTGTCTGATTGCGGGTTTTCAGCGAATCGTAGGGACAAGTCTGAATGCGTCCGTTTTCATCGGCAGTGACGTAAGAAATATCTTTAATTTTATGGCCGGTATAAGCGGCATACAGCATCAGAATGGATGTGACTCCGTTATACTCGCTTGCCCGCAGATCCCCGCTCATATGCAATGTGATGAAAAAGTTGCGCGAAAGCGACGTCTTTAATGAGCGGCGGATGGCATTGAAAAAAAGCTCCTGACTTTTTGCGGTGTCAAGTACAGGAATCCGCCCTACGGGCTCAAGTCCAAAGAGAACATATTTTTTTGCGCCCGGAAAAAATGTGTTTGCATACAGGTAGTCGGGGCCGGAAAAAGCATAGAGTAATGTTGCAGAAGTATCGCGGCCTTCAGGCAATTCGACTGCTGCCCACTGACGCATGAAACTGAGATTCTTACGCTCTGCTGTTTGAAACAGCGCATTAATTGAGTCAGCATGTGTTTTCCAGACAGCTTTCTGCACAATATCCGCTCCCCCGCATGTATCTAAAGGTTTGATGCCGGCCATCAGTTGCGCCATGGAAGTTGCAGTGGTATCATACGGATTCTCCTTCGATACAGACTGCGTTGAATCGCTCTGAGTAGAGCCGGATTGACTTTTCTCATTTCCGCAAGCCATTAGCGAAACGGCAATCCATGAAAACAGAAGCAAACGTATTGTGGTCATAATAATAAATTCGGGCTGCAAAATTAATATTTACTTATACAAAACCATGCAACCGGGGAAAATAATTTATTTGCAGATTCGGAGCGACCGGGCAAATATAACTCAGACATATGTATGAAAATTAATCGTTGCTGGCCGGTTTCAACTCCTTGGAAAACTGGTCATTGTATGCCGGACAACAATGTTCAGTTGAATAATCATTAGGAATAATGCGGGTTTAATACATTCAAGAAGAACTGATAGTGGAATTTTTCTCTTTGTTTAAACATCTATAACTTTTTACTACAGGAAATATATTTTTTACTACCTACCATTTTTTTTCACAGTTATAATGATTTTTACTATTTTTGCAGGTATTAAATTCCAGGAATAATAACAAATTACATGATCATGAATAAAAGGATTTTATTTTCCATTGTACTTCTGCTTTCTGCAGGAATGAGCTTCGCTCAGGTTGGAATCTCATCTGCCAGTATTACCCCAGATGCATCAGCCATGCTCGAGGTCAGATCGACCACAACGGGCGTACTGATTCCACGAGTAGCATTAACTTCAACCGCTGCAGCTGCACCGGTAACAGCTCCTGCTA
>CAZJOL010000401.1:0-1930 GCA_964547605.1 uncultured Bacteroidaceae bacterium
TTTTGCCTCAATGCAAAATCCGCTGTGACCACCAAGACTGCGTGCTGAAAACTGTACCGAAGACGATTGCAGACATTTTTCCAGTGTTACATATGCCAATGAATCGGGCTTCTGCGCTGCTGATTGTATAATCACAAGCAGCATTGCTGCAATAAATAAAAGTACTGGCTTCATGATTTTCAGGATTGATTAAAGTATAACGAAAAACGGAAAGGCAATATTATTTTGTTTGAAAGAAACAAGACTAATGTGAAGATGTGCGGCTTCGCCGATGTGGCGCGGAGTTTATCCCGCTGTCAGCGGGGCGCATGTGTGAATATTAGACACGTTTGTGATGTCACGCTTGCAGCGCGATAAATTCCAATGTGGCACCTTGCGCATGTGCGCCTCATTTGAAATCACGTGAAACGTGACAAGCTGTGATAAAGCGGCGCCGCATGCTGCCTGCCTCATGCCGCAGGCGTTGTCCTCGAACTTGATCTCGCACTGGGCGCACGTCTCTGCGTGCAACGTTCACGTTGACACGTGACTGTCCACCTCAAAGGAGCTTCGCACACCTTTTCCCCGGGGCGTTGCCCAGCGCTACCAATATGTTGTCCCTACGGGACATCCGATGGTGCTGCGCAGCTTTCTTTTTGCCTTCGGCCACAATTGCATTATTCGTTGAGCATTGAGCGTTGCGCATTGTGCATTGTGCGTTGTGCTCCGCATGCCGCATGCCGCATGCCCTATGCCGCATGCCTTGTCCTAAGCCCCGTCTCAGAGCTGAAAGCTGATTACTGATTGCTGAAAGCTACTTGTCCTTGTCCTTAAATCACTCTTCTTTCTCCGGCTTATATCCCGATTTATTCAGGATTTCCTGCGAATTGTTGCTTTTCAGCAGCTGCTCGAAAGTGACATTTTTGTTTTTCGACATATAGGCACGCACAATCTGCCATCCGACAAAGCGCCCGATGCGTGGTGCGCTGGTTTTCGAAAATGCGCTGGTGAACGGAGCTTCACCAATAAACTTATTGATGTCGCGCATTTCGGTGGTGTGCAACAGTTTTTTCTCAATGAAAAAACCCCACACATTGCCCTGATTTTTTTCGGCCCAGTACAACTGCTGACCATTGTATCCGATGCGTACAGAGTCGGCACAATCAGGCACAGTCACATCGGTAAAGTACAACAACTTCCCTTCAAAAATCATTTTATCAAGCATGGTTTTTCCCGCAGGGCTGTTCTTTTCAAGCCATGCACGACAGATTTCTGTTGCACATTTTACAACCATATAGTCTTTTGACATGCGGTTTGAAATATACTGCGGAATGCCCCACATTTTGTACACCGGGTATTTTTCACCCAGAAAAAGATCAAGCGCAATTACCAGATTATTATCTGCATATTTCACCGGATATTCTATATCGCCTCCGGAAATATAGGTGTAAACATTGGGAACAGTCCATGATGGAATCAGATATTTGATACGCCTGAAAGTCATTGTAAGTTCCGATTCAAGCCATGTGAGCGATGGATACTGCTTCATTGATTCGCGATACAACGAAAGAATTGTCGGATCTTTGAGATATTGCTGCATGTAGGCAATATTCATCGGATCGTTCAGGTCTTCAGGCGAGTAGAAAAAAGTATATTTTTTTTGCATGCTGATCAAGCCTTCTTTGAGACTGTCAACCGGAATCGCAAACAAATCCTTCTCGTAACGGTTGATACTCACTTTGATGAAAGAAAGTGAATCCAGCTTGCTGTCGGATACTTCGCGGTCAAATTCCTTTTTGTCCCTGTCGCATTTGCAGGATGACATGATTCCTGTCGAAAAAATCAATCCAATGATTAGCAACAGATTGAAGGCCGACGCAAAAAATTTTGTCCGAATCATAATTTTACTAACTTTGTGCTACGTTGAAAATAAAACCCAAAAGTATGAAAA
>CAZJOL010000402.1:0-1927 GCA_964547605.1 uncultured Bacteroidaceae bacterium
ACACTGTGCGATAAACGGCATTATGCTCCATATGACTGATTATCACATGATCGCCTGGATTCAGAATTCCCTTTATTGCAAAATTCAGCGCATGCGTGGCGTTTGCTGAAAACATTACCCTTTCTGCAGCTGGACAATTGAACAGACTGGCAATCAGTTCACGGGTTTCAAACACTTCCTGCGCCGCCTTGGCTGCAAACTGATGTCCTGAGCGGCCAGGACTACCGCCATAGTCGTTTAGGTATGAAGTCATTGCGGAAATAATGGATGCCGGTTTTGGCCATGAGGTCGCTGAATTGTCGAGATATATTTTCATATTTCATATTTCGTAATTCACAAATTTAGTAATTCCTGAGTGATCGCATGAATTTGCAGAAAAAACCCATAAAGTTGAAAATATTAGCTTTTTAATTGATAACAATCAGCAAAATCAATCATACAGTTTAGAATGAATATAAATTATATATAATGCTCAAAAAAAAAGATTTAATCATTGTTTCAGGTATTGTTTGTTTGCTAATTTTGACAGTCCTTACAATAGAAAAAGTCCTAATTCAAAACATATGAAAGAAAAAATCACCAGAATTATTGAGTCGTTTGGTAACGATGCCGCACGGTTGATGGATATCCTTTCCGGAGTGCAGTCGGAGTTCGGCTGTGTTTCGTGCGAGGCGGTGTCTGTTATTGCAGAAAAACTTCAGATTTCGGAAGTTGATGTAAAGCAGACCCGTTCATTCTATCACTTTTTCACCTGTGAGCCGGTAGGCAAATATGCCATCTATCTCAACAACGCCGTTGTTGCCTGTATGATGGGTATGGGAGAAATCGCCGATGAGTTTGAAAAACAGCTCGGCATCAAAATGGGTCAGCGCACAGCCGACAACATGGCCAGTCTGCATTTCACGGCATGTATCGGAATGAGTGATCAGGAACCTGCAGCCATCATCAACGATGTAATTTTCACCTCGCTTACACGCGACAAAGTGAAAGCCATTGTTGCTGATATGAAGGCAGGAAAAAGTGTAAAAGACATGGTTAAGGAAACCGGTGATGGCAACAATGCCAACCCGCTGGTTCATTCCATGGTTAAAAACAACATTAAAAAAGTTGGACCGGTTGTTCTCGATGCATACGAGTCAGGCGCAGGTTTGAGCAAAGCACTTGAGGTAAACTCACAGGCAGTTATTGGTGAAGTTCAGGCATCAGGTCTCCGCGGACGTGGTGGTGCAGGTTTCCCGACCGGCATGAAATGGATGTTCTGTGCTAAAGAAAGTGGCGACAAATATGTGCTTTGCAATGCTGATGAGGGAGAACCCGGTACATTCAAAGACCGCGTGCTGCTCACCGAGCGTGCTGCCATGGTTTTCGAAGGAATGGCCATTGGTGGTTATGCCATCGGAGCAAAAGAAGGTATTCTGTATCTGCGTCGCGAATACAAATATCTGCAGGCATTACTCGAGGATACGCTGAAAAACATGCGTGAGAAGAATCTCCTCGGTAAAAATATCATGGGAAAAGGATTTGATTTTGACATCCGGGTTCAGTTCGGTGCCGGTGCATATGTATGCGGCGAAGAATCAGCCCTGATCGAATCAGCTGAAGGAAAACGCGGCGAACCTCGCAACCGTCCTCCTTTCCCTGCACAAAAAGGTTATAAAAACAAACCGTCAGTTGTAAATAACGTTGAAACTTTCTGCGCTGTTTCCAGAATTCTGCACAAAGGTGGCGCATGGCACAAAGGTCTTGGCACCGATGAATCTGCTGGTGTGAAAGTTCTGAGTATTTCGGGCGACTGTAAGAACCCCGGTGTGTACGAAATCGAGTGGGGCATGACTATTCAGGAAATGCTTGACATGGTTGGTGCAACCGATATTCAGGCAGTTCAGGTGGCTGGTCCTTCGGGAGTATGTCTCAATCCGGAACAGTT
>CAZJOL010000403.1:0-1880 GCA_964547605.1 uncultured Bacteroidaceae bacterium
AAAACAATTCACTGCGGTCACCGATGTGAATGCACTTGCACTTACAAAACTTGATGGTACAGCCAAAGGCGGTGTGGTCATAGGCATTTCGGACCGTTTCAGCATCCCGGTGAAATACATTGGCATTGGCGAAAAGATTGATGATATTCAGATTTTCGATAGTGCTGAGTTCGTGGATAGTCTTTTTAAAAGTGGTCAGTAGTGAGTGTTCAGTAGCCAGTGGCCTGTTATAAGTGATGAGTTATGAGTGATGAATGTTAAGTGAATTTATACTCACAACTGACTACTCACAACTGACTACTATTAAATGGTTTTTGTATGAAAAAAAACAAGGTCGGAATTATAACCATGGGCTGTCCGAAAAATCTGGTGGACAGCGAGAAGCTGGCAGCAATGCTGGCCAGAGAAGGATTTGATGTTGAGCATGAGCAGCCCGATGCAGATATAATTGTCATTAATACCTGCGGATTCATTAACGATGCAAAAGAGGAATCCATCAACGAAATTCTGAATCATACGTCAAGAAAAAAGGCAGATAAAAATCTGAAAGTGGTTGTCACCGGCTGTTTGTCGGAGCGGTATGGCGAAGATCTGAAAAAGGAAATTCCCGAGGTTGATGCATTTTTTGGTGTTAATGAATACGAAAAAGTTGTTGAATATATTACAGGTAAATCTGAAAAACTGCAACCCGAGCGGATTCTGGGCACACCAAAACATTATGCATATCTGAAAATTTCGGAAGGATGCAACAGGACATGCAGCTTTTGCGCAATTCCTTTGATACGCGGATCGCACGTTTCACTTCCGGAGGAGGACCTTCTGAAAGAAGCAGAACTGCTGGCTTTGCAGGGTGTCAAGGAGTTGATTGTGATTGCGCAGGATACAGTCAGTTATGGAATTGATTTGTATGGAGAGAGACGCATTGCGCGTTTGCTGCGAAAGCTCTCCGAAATCAACGGCATACAATGGATCCGGCTAATGTACACCTATCCGGCCGGTTTTCCTGATGACCTGATTGAAGAGATTGCACAGAATCCGAAAATTGTAAAGTATATTGATCTTCCATTACAGCATATCAGCACTCCGATTCTGAGCAACATGAAGCGTTCGATTGACCGCGAATCGACCGAGGCACTTATAACGAAGATCAGAAGTCGGATTCCGGGTGTTGCTATTCGCAGCACTTTCATCGTTGGTTATCCTGCCGAGAAGGCAAGCGATTATGCAGAACTGGTGCAGTTTATCAAAGAATTCAAGTTCGAGCGCTTTGGAGTATTTGCATATTCGCCTGAAGAAAACACACCTGCATTTGAGCAGAAAGACAACATTCCGCATAAAACAAAAATGCAGCGTATGTCAGGCCTGCTGCGATATCACGAAAAGGCATCGATTGAATTTAATAAAAAACTTATTGGAAAAACCTTGCCGGTTATTGTGGATGAATTCAATCCGGAGGAAAAATGTTATTACGGAAGAACACCCATTGATTCACCAGAGATTGATAATCTTGTCCGCTTGTTTGTCAACAGCGACCACGCATTAAATCCGGGCGATATCGTTGAAGCAAAGGTTGTGTCTTCCGGTATTTTCGATATTGACTGCGAATTCTGATTCAGCTGAATCGCGCGGAGAACGCCGCGCAGAGATCGCAGAGACGCAGAGAATTTTGCCACAAAGACACAAAACTCTTTACCGCTGAGTTCCCGGTCACTGATTGCGATACAGCTTCTGCTAAAGTACCGGGATATCCCCGAAAACCTTCGAAGCATCACCACTTATTTCTTCCACGAATTATTCACCCATTAAATTATTTTCAGCGGTGTTCATGAGCTCGTGCCTTTCAGGCACTTCGGTTCCGCGAAGAAATTTGCTTCCCTCAG
>CAZJOL010000404.1:0-1862 GCA_964547605.1 uncultured Bacteroidaceae bacterium
TATATCATCGATGAGGTTCACATGTTGTCGCAGGCCGCATTCAATGCGTTTCTGAAGACACTCGAAGAACCGCCGGCCTACGCCAAATTCATTCTGGCGACAACCGAACGGCACAAAATCATTCCGACCATTCTGTCGCGCTGTCAGATTTATAATTTCAAGCGGATTACCGTTGAAGACATTGCCGGTTATCTGAAATATGTGGCCGAAAGCGAAGGCGTGGAGGCCGAATCGGATGCGCTTCACATCATCGCACAGAAAGCCGATGGCGCCATGCGTGATGCACTGTCGCTTTTCGATCAGATGGTCACTTTCAGCGGCAAGGAAATCAGCTACAGATCGGTGATCGAAAATCTCAATATTCTTGATTACGACAACTATTTTCAATTCACCGATTTCTTTGTCAAAGGTGATTACAGAGGCGCATTGATTCTGCTGAGTGAAATCACTTCAAGCGGATTCGACGGGCAACATATTATTTCAGGATTAAGCAGCCATATCCGAAACCTGCTGATGGCGCGCGATCCGGCCACAGCATCGTTGCTCGAAGCCGGCGAACAGATGTCAAAACGCTATTCCGAGCAGGCGGCCCGGGCCCCCGAATCATTTCTGACAGCCTCGCTTGACATGCTGACCGGCGCCGAATTCAATTACCGGCAAAGCAATGTGAAGAGTCTGTTTTTAGAAAATATGGTGCTACAGCTGAGCCTAATTCTGACCAAACTTGCCGAACAGGGCGAAGTAAAAAAAAAAATAGCTGAATCGGAAAAATCCAATCCGGTTAAGGAACCCGAAACACCGGCATACACATCAGCTCCGCTGAAAAAATCTGCTGAAGAAGAACAGAAAAACATTCCTGCTCCAAACAAGATCAGTGTTCAGCAAAAGATTGATGAGCTGAAAAAGAATTCAAGGTCGGTGCATCAAAACGAACCATTCGACCGGAAGAAAATGTTGTTGTGCTGGTCGGAATACTGTGAATCCATCAAAACATCCAAAATAAATCTGTATTCGATTCTGGTCAATTCTTCAATCGACAAAACTGAAAGCAACGATATTGAAATCACTGTTGACGGTCCGATGAAGAAAGCCGAAGTGGAAGCTGAGCGCGATCACATCATTCAGTCGATGCGCCGAAAGCTGAGCAATGACGAAATCATGCTGAAGATTGTAATGACTGAAAAAGCAAAGACCATCAGTGAAGTTTCAGGATTGGCACAGGAAAAGCTGAATGAAGTAATTGAAAAATATCCCGATGTTTCAATATTTGTTGAAACACTCAATCTGAATCCCGAATTGTAAAACAAAAACAAACAGCGAATATGAAAACAATTTCCTTATTATTGACCTTCATATGCATTGTCAGCCTCACCACGGCAAGCTATGCCCAGAAGGACACTAATCCCGGGTCCGGCACTCAGAGCAGCACCGGTCATTACAAATACGAAACTGTTCCCGGTGATCCGCTTAACGCGCGCATCTACACACTCGACAACGGACTGAAGGTGTACATGACTGTGTATAAAAACGAGCCCAGAATTCAGACCTACATTGCAGTAGCTGCCGGAAGCAAAAATGATCCGCACGAAACAACAGGACTGGCCCACTATTTCGAACATATGATGTTCAAAGGCACTCCGAATTTCGGAACCTCAGACTACGCTAAGGAATCGGTACTGATTGCCAAAGTGGATTCACTGTTTGAAATTTACCGCACGCTGACCGATGAAAAAGAACGTGCCGCCATGTACAAAATCATCGACAGTGTTTCGTTTGCAGCATCAAAATATGCCATTCCGAACGAATATGACAAGCTGATGGTTTCGATCGGAGCCGAAGGCACCAATGCATACACCTCGCTT
>CAZJOL010000405.1:0-1813 GCA_964547605.1 uncultured Bacteroidaceae bacterium
GCACCAGTGAATCCCATAATTGCGTTGTACCCAATCCGAAAACATCGAGCTGATCAGTCTTCCAGCCGAGACGGCCAATCATGTCGAAGTTTATATAGAAAGCCATTTTACCGAATGGGAAAAGATTGCTGGAGCAGAAATAATTTGAGCCAACCAGTCCCTGCTCTTCCGATCCCCAGCAGGCCAGAATGTAATTGTAATTGGTCAGATTGCCCGAACTCAGGTATCGGGCCATTTCCACAACACCAACGGCACCACTGGCATTGTCATCGGCGCCGTTATTGATGTGAAGCAGACTGTCCTTGTAGTAATATCCGATATGATCATAATGAGCTCCGATAACAATTGTATAGGGCGCATTGTTTTCAATATAGCCAAGAATATTGTTTGATTTCACTGTGACTGAATCGCCTTTTTCGTTGGTTGTTGTACGAAGAAAAAATTCCTGTCTGAAGCCATCAGCGCCAGGAACGGGAATCAGCCCGCATTTTTTGTACTCCGAAATAATATGATTTCCGGCGCGCATTTCGTACTCAGAGCCGCCTTCGCGTCCCATGAGTGAATCATCTGCCAGCACCGAGATATCGTACATAATCCTTTTGGTGCGCGATGAATCATCAAATGAATATGTCGTCTGCGCAGATGCAACAGCGCTTATCAGGACAAAAAACAAAAAAAGGATTTTCATGGATTTTAAAATATGACGAAGAACATCTTCGATAGTTACAGTGATGAAAACGGCGGCACGACAGTGATTCCGGGCTTGTATTCCTTTGTGAGCAATGAAACGAGAAAGCGGTAATGTTCTTCATTGGCAACAAAATCGAGGTTGCTTGTATCTGCAACAACCACACGCAGCGATGGCTGTTCATGAAAATACTCGAAATAGCTTTTCTGAATATTATCAAGATACTCAAGCGTGATTTCCTGTTCGTACCCGCGTCCTCGCTTGATGATGTTTTCTTTAAGCTTTTCGGGAGGCAGGTGAAGATAGAGAATTACATCGGGTCTGGGCAGGTTGCTGTCGATGATCTGAAACAGGTTTTTATACAATCTGTACTCATCGTCCTGTAATGTTTTCCGTGAAAAAATCAATGATTTCGGAAAAATATAATCTGAAATCAGAAAATCGGAGAATAAATCAGGGTTGAGCACATTGTCCTTAAACTGTTTGAAGCGGGCGGCCAGAAACGACAATTCAAGCGGGAATGCATAGCGTTCCGGATTCTTGTAAAACTTGGGAAGGAAGTCATTTTCTTCGAACTGTTCAAGTATCAGTCTCCCGTTGAAATCGGCAGCCAGTCTGGTCGAGAACGATGTTTTGCCTGCACCGATGCAACCTTCAATGGTAATAAAACGATAGGGAAACTTCATGACAACGCGTTAGCGTTTCAAAGTTACAGTAAGTTTTGATTCATCGGGACATTCAATGAGCAAATCCTTGACAGATTTTTTTAACACCGGGTGAATAAAGTCCGGACAAAGCTCTGCAAGCGGTTCCAGAACAAAGCGCCGAAGATGCATTTTGGAGTGCGGAATAATCAGATCCGCAGTATTCACTATCAAATCATCAAAAAAGATGATATCAAGGTCGATGGACCTATCGGTATATTCCGAAAAAATGCTTGGTTTAAGTCTTCCGAGTTTCACTTCAATGGCTTCGAGTTTAAGCAGTAATTGTTGCGGACTACCTTCGACCTTCATCTCAAGGCAAAGATTCAGAAACTGTTTTTCCGACCTGAATCCGAGTGGTTCACCTTCGTAAGTACTGCTAACCCGCACAACTTCGCCCACATATTTTCTGATTGAATCA
>CAZJOL010000406.1:0-1782 GCA_964547605.1 uncultured Bacteroidaceae bacterium
ATAGAATATATTTCACAATGGTATAAATCACCTTTTTGAAACACATCGCACGGATTGCAAATCCGCGCGATGTGTTTCAAAAACAAAAAGAAATATGGCGCGGATTTGCAATCCGTGCCATATTTCTTTTTATATAAATAGCCCTATTTCACCGGCAGCAACCTATTCAGCTGCTCAATAATTTCATCAACGGTCTTGGCCTGAATGATGGTGTCGCGGCGGCGGTGATCAAGTTTCTTGCCGCTCAGGTTGCGCGACCAGCCATCGAAGTTTGATGCGGCAATTATTTTTTTGCCATACTGCCAGGCAAAGGCAATTTCGGATAAAGTGCCGGAACCGCCGCCCAGTGCAATAATCACATCGCCGCTCTGAGCCACAATGCTGTTGCGCGCATAACCAATGCCTGTTGCAACGGCAATATCGGTATAGCGGTTGGCCGAATGCCGGTTGCTGTCGGGCAGAATGCCGACCGTAGCTCCAAAAATATAATTCTCCGATTCGTGTGCACCACGGAAAACCGCTTCCATAATGCCCCGGCGGCCACCCGAAAAAACCGTGAAGCCATTATCCACCAGCTTTGTTCCCAGCTCGCGCGCAAATGCATAAATCGGATCCGACACTTTACAATAGCTGGGGCCAATTACGCTTACAAATCTGCGTGCGGGTTCCTGCGGCATCAGAGGTATTTTGAAATGTATTCGAAGGGTTGTGTAAGCTTACCGTTATGCAGAATCAGTGCGCGTTTGATGGCCGGCGCGATGGTGAGATTGTCGTATGAATTATTGAAATCGCATTCTACAATGGATTCAACAAAAGGCCGCAATGCATCGGAGAAGCCACGTGAAGCATCGCGCGGGAGCTCGCTTGGAAGAATGTCGACCGACATGACACAGACGCCGTTGCCGTCGAAGCCCATTGTGGGCGCACCTGTTGCAGGATTATACACGAAAACGGGATCTGAAATTTCTGTTCCTTTATGTGTGAATTCAACACCACCATCCGGGTCGCAGCTGATATCGCCGACAACAATCAGTTTCGGATTTGGCTTTGAATACAACTTTGCGATTTCGCTTTTCGTGATTATGCGCGGATAGCGGGCATCCCAGTAAGCGCCATGAACAAGAACTGTGAGGTTTTCGAGATAGTCATTAAACCTCGAGGTATATTCTTCGGGATGCTGATAATAATGCTGTAGGTCAAACGGACGATTCTCGCCGATATGTTTTACAGTGTCTTGTTCCTTAAAAACAACTTTATAAATAATTTTTCCTTCGGAAATATCTTCTTTAAGCAGTGGAAGATCTTCGGGAAAAATTTCCTTCACCGGCAGCAGATGCAGAATTTCCTGCGCGCCCATGCTCACATTGCCATAGCCTGTAATTCCAACAGTGAATGGCTGCAACTCTTTTGGCAAGCCATGTTTCATGATTTCGTAACCCACTTTGCTGATGGCGTTTTTTGCTTCGGACAAAGACGAATAAGTATAAGCCTGTCGCAGCTTCACAAAAGGAGTTTCGATGCCCAGCTTCTGATAGCGCTGTCCGACAGACCAGAGCGTATTGATCATGCCAGCGAGACCTGCATATTTTCCAAAGAAAATTACGCGCTTATTGAATTCATCGGTTACTTTTTCATAATCGATAAGGTTGCATTTAAGCTCCATGAGACGCTTGAGCATAGGCATATTATAGGGCTGCCCTTTAATAACATGCGAAAAAAACATATACGTTTTGCCAGGCATCAGGTCCTGCATAGGAATTTCCTTCACGCCAAAAATGATAT
>CAZJOL010000407.1:0-1749 GCA_964547605.1 uncultured Bacteroidaceae bacterium
TGATGTGCCACAGGCCCATTTGCAGGTCCGGATGAATCCATTCGTGATACACTAAAGGCATAGCAGAAAAATCAATGCATAATTACGAATTCTTTTTCAGAAACACCGTTTTCGAATTGGAATTTCAGAAAATAAAATCCGCTTGGCAAATCACCTGTTTTTATAATTGTTTCTGCAGTTGCCTGTAAAACAACACGTCCTTGCAGGTCGCACAAATACACTTGTTCGGGTCGCTCCGTTGTTGTATATTGGATGTTGATTGTTTCGTTTGCAGGGACAGGAAATACTGAAACCTGTTGTTGGAAACTCATGTCTTCGCCAACGGATGGTCCCCAGATGTCAAGAATCCATTCCGGATGGTCAATGTATGGATTACGATTATTCTGTAAAGCATAAACTGCATTATTCCTGTCTATTTCTTTAGTACTGACCGGATCCAGTGTGCACCATGACAATAACATCGTTACATACCAAGGTTTAAATACAAGCCCGCCGTTGCCAGCATAAGCAACAGCGCATTCGGTTGAATATGAAGGCCAGCTGGAAACAATATTCTCATATCGGGTCGCCATATAAAAATATGTGCGGGCAAAATCGCCCTTAAAGCTGTCGATTGGTTCGAAAACTGTACCGGTGTAGCCAGTAACAGAGCAAGGACCGACTTTACTTCCATTACTTGAGGTGTATGTTGCAGTTCCAACTTCCCCGAAAGGATAATTCGATCTTCGGTTATTGACATAGCCATCGGTCGGATAAACATTGAACAAATCTGAATACATGGGCGAAGCATCATTAAACCAGCTTGCAGGTGTCGAATGTTCGCGGTTGTAGCAGTCGCCTTCACCACTATAGCTTCCGCATTGATCAGCGCTGCTTGATGTATTTGTGTACCAGTAGTCGGCAGTTCCATCTGCTTTTACAGAGTACATGTCCCACACTTTATTTGTTGGAAGGTTGTCTGTTGTGACATAAGCAGAATACAAATTATTGTAGGAGATGATTGTGTGACCATTTATAATTTCGTATAATGCTGTTTTCAAAGTAAGCCCGGTCAGGCCCGTTGCAGAATCATAATACCCTGCGGGTGGTTGCGCAGCTGCGAAAAGAGGCAACAAACAAATCCAGATTAAAATCCATTTTTTCATATTGCAAAGATAAAACATATAAAGATACGAAATAATTTGCTGTAATCGATCTGCCCTGGCTGAAAAATCCTCTTTGTGGCGTTTTTTCTCCCTCGAGCAATTTTGTTTCACAGATGTAATAAATGCATCTGTTTTTGAGCGTTTACAGGCTGCATTGGATGCGGCAACAAGAGGTGCCTGTGCTTTTCAATAATAGCCCACGACGGCAGCAAGTCCGCCGATTTGAATTTATTATATTTGCCAGCAAATCCCCCCACAATGAATTTCAGATTACTCGTTATTTCGTGTCTGCTGTTTTCATTCACAGCTGTGCAGGCGCAAAAAGAAACGCGACATACTTTTGCCATCGATTCCGTTCATTTTCTGCTTGACGGAAAACCATTCCAGATCATTTCGGGTGAAATGCACTATGCGCGTATTCCGCATGAATACTGGCGTCACCGCATTCAGATGGCAAAGGCCATGGGCTGCAATACCATAGCCACTTATGTTTTCTGGAATTATCACGAATTGAAAGAAGGCGTTTTTGATTTTCAAACGGAGAACCGCAATCTGGCAGAATATCTTCAGATTGCAAAGGAAGAAGGCATGTGGGTGTTGCTGC
>CAZJOL010000408.1:0-1741 GCA_964547605.1 uncultured Bacteroidaceae bacterium
TTTCCTCAATAATGAAAATTTTTCACGCAGGCGACAAGGTTCGCTTCATCTCATCTAAAGGCAGCGGCATTGTCACTTCGGTTAAAAACGGCATCGTTTACGTGCTGATCGAAGACGGTTTTGAAATACCGGTTGAAGTATCGGATCTGGTTGTAATAGAAGCTCAGGAAGGGAAACGGAATCCTTTTTTAATAAAAGATGAATTCACTAAGGTACAGGCTAGTACTAAGCCGGAACCACCAATAAAAAAGACTTCGGCTGAATCAGGATTAACCCCTGAAAAAAAAGACCAGGAAACACTCCCCGACAAAAACGACAAGCAGAATAAAATCAGCACAGACAATTTGGCCAATGGTATTTACCTGGCATTTATGCCTGAAAATCAAGATGTTCTGATTTCCGGCAACATGGATGTTTATCTCATCAATTACAGCCGGTGGCAGGTAGCCTTTCATGCGCTTAAAACGGACCCGGGCAAGGGATTCGAAAGTATTTCTATCGGTCTGATGGAAAAAGGAGATGCAACCTTGATTGACACCGTCTCTGAATATGATCTGAAACACTGGACGCGCCTCCGCCTACAGCTTCTCTGTTTTGATGCAAAAGAAGGCCAGTTATTTGATTCAGAAGTTGTTGACCTGGATATTAAAACCTCCAAATTCATCAAGGAAGACATTTATTCTGAAAACCCGTTTTTCGATGAGCTGGCACACGTGATTTTTATTCATGACTTGTCGCATCCTCCGCTGGCAAGTAAAAAATCAGCAATTGCTCCGGAATCTGAAGAAAAGAAGACCACAAGCGTCATCGATCGCTATATGGTTGATAAAACCATGGCCGAAGTGGACCTGCACATTGAAAAACTCCGGAGCGACCACAAAACCATGCGAAAAGACGATATCATGCCGGTTCAGCTGGTATTTTTCCGCCAGTGCCTCGATGCAGCCATTGCAAAAAAACTCAGTCGCATCATTTTTATTCACGGTGTTGGCGCCGGGCTGCTGAAAAAAGAACTGACCGACATTCTGAAAACCTATCCTGACCTTGAATACGAAGATGCGAGCATCATGAAATACGGCATTGGCGCCACCGAAGTCCGTTTCGTGAAACGATAAGGTTCTTTTGCCCGACAGATGCGCTTTTCCGCTGCCAGCGTTGATAATCTTTACGGAAAATTCACGCCCGATATGACGTCTATTCCATATTTTGTGCGTAATTTCGGCGTCTGAAATTTAGTTTGGTATGTGGAACAGAATCGTCAGTTACATTCTCAGAAGAAGAGCGCTCAATCTTGTCATTATCGGTTTACTGACTGTTTTTATGGGCTATCAGGCCCTCAAGGTAAAAATGTCGTATGAATATGCCCAGATGCTTCCGATGTCGGACAGCACCAGCATTATATATCAGGATTTCAAAAAACAATTTGAAGAAGACGGCAGCGTGTTGTTTGTTGGAATTCAGGATGATAAATTAAAAAAACTCGAAGTTTTCAATGAATGGTGCAATCTTTCGCGCGACCTGAAAAAAATAAAGGGCGTCGGCGAAGTGATGTCAATAGCCAACTGTCTCGATCTGCAGAAAGACACGGTTGCAAAAAAATTCAAAATCGTCAAACTGTTTGAAAACAATCCGTCTACCCAGGCCGAACTCGACAGTATTCTGAAAAAGGCCTATTCAATGCCATTTTACGACGAAATGCTGTTCAGCAAAGAAAACGGCACCAATGTGATGATGGTTTATA
>CAZJOL010000409.1:0-1714 GCA_964547605.1 uncultured Bacteroidaceae bacterium
GCCTTCTTCTTTTCTTGCGTGAAACCGGTAGCGGTTCTTCCACGACTTCTTTTTCATTCATGTAAACACGTTTCCACATTTCGTACTCGCTGTGCGAAATCTGTTTTTCAGCATATGCGCGCTCAAGCTTATTCAGCTTGTCAGTTTTTTTCTTCGGTGTTTCCTTTGCTTTCATTTGTCCTCCCGGGGAAATTTAAGATTTCATTATGTTATTAGCAGTCAGCTTGTTCTGCAGAATGCAAATATAGCATGTAAAATTAAAATTAGGATTATTTATCCATAATTTAAATTGCTCTGTCTATCGATTTAATTCATATTTAGAAACTTAATCATGAAAAAATATATGCAGAAAACTATATTCTTTAGCTATAATTACTTTTTCGCGTGATTTACAAAGACTAATAACAATTTCCTATTGATTTCAACTCTAAGCCAAAACAATTTGATGAAAAAATATATCTTCGCGTAAAACTAAACCATTGCGGAGAATCTGGATTTTATATTGCACAATACTCTTGTTAATACATTCATCCTGCGATGAAAAGAAGTTTTACAAGGAACAATCCAGCTCATTTCACAATCCGATCCTAGTCTATGCAAAAGACAGCACGGGCATCTTTACTTATAATCCACATACCGGCGAAAACAAACAGATTCAGGCTGTCCACAATCAAATTGTACCGGAAACATTTAAATTAATCAATGATTCCCTGCTGACTTTCACAACTCTTGAAAGCATGAAGATGGATTCGGTTGAATTAGAGCGACAATACACCGACTCAAACAATGTTGTACAGTCATATTTATCAACCACTTTCTACTGGGTTGTTAAAGAAAAAGTTCATCTGATAAGCCTTTCTGATGGCCGGCATTATGTTCCACAAGTGAACGAATATTATGTACACGATTTTCATTCGCGGAAATTCACAACCTATGGATTTCAGGGAATAATGACGCTCTGCGTTTCGGATACGCTTACTGATCATGGCCGATATTATATAAACGATGATTCCTGTGAGAGATATGTATTCGAACTGGAATTATACGAGAAATTCATGCACTTGTATTCGGAATCAAAAATGATCAATGGAGTAAAGTTGGTGACTTACGATGGCAATCTCATTCTTATGAATAATGGCCATGTCGCAGGAATCCATTATTATAAAGGAACCTTTAGTCAGAAAGCAGCAATGATTGGATATTACTCGCCTGATATTTCTGAAAACGGTTCTTTTTGTACATATTTCTATAAGACTCACCTCAGTTTAAACAGCTCTCAAATTGAAGAATATCCAGATAATGGGGTCTTCATCTGCGAAAGAAAAACCGGAAAGAAGAAACGAATTGCCGGTCTGGAATACGTTATACCAAAACTATCAGCAGATGGTGAATTTTTAGCATGTGGCAGCAGAAAAAAGCATTACACATATGACTATACAAAATCTGAATTAATAACAGTTTTTGATTTAGCAACAGATACTCATGTCTGCATCGGTGAAGGCCAGTATTATGAATGGGCAAATTACCGACCAGCCCATTTTTTGTAAGTCTGATTTATCCTGAAAATCCGTACTTTTACTTCAAATTTCATCCGATGCGAATTCTCACACTGATATTGATTTCTTTTCTGTTTCTGTATTCTTCTGCCCAGCAGCAAACGCCGAAAAACATCATCATTTTCATCGCCGATGGCGGCGGATACAATCAGATGATG
>CAZJOL010000410.1:0-1694 GCA_964547605.1 uncultured Bacteroidaceae bacterium
ACAGTACGGAGGGATCGGCATAGGTTGTACTCACATCATCGATGTAATCGGTAAACGTTTTTCTCAGACCCCATTCAACCCCCAACACGGTTGATGAGCCGATTCCCACTTTGAATCCGATTCCGAAAGGAATGGCAAAACCAGCCAGATTGTAAGGGCTGCGGTTGGGATAAGCTGTGGTGCCCTGGCCTTCAGTACCGAGTGATTGCAGGTTGTACCAGTCGCCTTTGTAATAGCCCTGCGGATTGAATTTGAAAAACGAAACACCGGCAAAAAGATATGGCGTATAAAAATCCTTGTCGTGTCCGATTTTGAATTTATAATACGACAGCTCATATATCGCACCGAATTCCATAAGCGGGGAGCGGAAACTCAGGTTGCGGTCTTCGTTGTAGCCAATAACGCTGTCGGCAGCGGTCAGCGATCCGAAAAGGGCGCTTACTCTGACAGCCATTCTTGTGTTCAGGTTGTAACGATACATGATTCCGCCGGCAGGTCTCGATTGCATGAAGTGTCCGTATGGATTCAGGTCGCCAACATAGTACGAAACACCACCCATTAACCCCAGCTCATGTTGCTGCGAAAAGCCGCTCAGGCCCGCAACAACAATCAGAAAAGTGAAAATTATCCGTCTCATTTCTGCTGGAATAACGTGAATATGCAGTATTTAGTATATAAATGAGCAACCCATTCTGTACAAGAATGGGCGGCTGCAAAATTAGGTAAAATTATGTTTGTCTTTCTCTTCAAAATCAGAATTTCGGAATTGAGAATCCGCCACGCGGAATTTTGTAATAGAAAGTGATTTCGGCAAACATGTACGAGTCGTGATCTGTGGGGTCGCCCCTTTGCATGTTGGGTGCGGTCTGTCCGTTCACTTCACCGAGACTGGGATCAGCCATGTAGGCAGCTATATCGCCTTTTTCGTCTCTGATTTCATCATTGTCAAAATATGTGGTGCTGCAATCATCAATATAGTCGCACCAGGTTTTGCGGATACCATATTCCAGGCCGATGGACCATTCGCGGCTGATGGCATACTTAAATCCAAAACCAATTGGTATTACAGGCTGCACACGGTGGTATGGCTTGCGTGTTTCGACGAGTCCCTGACCTTCGGTGCAAAGCGGTTTCAGCGCAATCCAGTCATCGTTGTATCTGCCCTGCGGATTAAACCACATGAGTCCGAACCCGATGAATACATAAGATTCGATGTTGATGTTTCTCCAACCCTGAACACCACGAAGTTTGTATATGTGGCCTTCGCGCTGACGCGTCAGCATCCATTCAAACTGGCCGTTTAATTCAATAATCGGAGTGCGGAAATTCAGATTGCGGTTGTTACGATACATTTCTTCCGTTTTCTTGTCATCGCCATTGAGATAGGCAAAATGCATCATGCCTTTGACACAGTGCTGTTTTCCGGTTCTGTAGCGATAGCCGAAGCTTGTGCCAGGACGTGTTGCAGGCCAGTCCAGGTCTCGCATACCGTTGGTGCCAATCTGATTGGCTCCTCCAAGGTCACCAAGGAAGTTGGATGCGCCCAATCCAAACACGTATTCTTTTCTTTCACGACGCCATTGCTGGGCTGAAGCAGTGTCAACTATCAGAAATGCCAGTAAAAATAATATGGGCCAGGTGATTTTCATAACGGATGGTTTAATCCCAATTAAGGGGCAAAGATAATAAAAAAA
>CAZJOL010000411.1:0-1677 GCA_964547605.1 uncultured Bacteroidaceae bacterium
GCACCACCTCATGGAACACAGGAAATAATTGCTAGCATTCAGAATTCCGTTTCACGTGCAGCAACAAAAGGCATCCGGATTTCACCGCTCGCATGCAGTGGCGTGAATAAAAGCACGGAATATCTGCTGCGCTCAATGGCACTTGCCACCAACGGCACCTATGTATTCCTGACCGATCACAGTGGCATTGGAAACCCGCATATAGCGCCAACTACCGATGAATACAAAGTTGAAAAGCTTAACGATGCACTGGTGCGTATCATTGTTTCATTCAGCGAATCGCCCGAGTGTGACAAACCGATTGTGGAAAACATAAATGAACCTGATACTGCGGTAATGAACATGCCTGCTCAGAAAGACAGCACTCAGGCCATTGATTCAACGACAGCAGTTGGCAATGATTCGCTGAAAATTGACACCGTTCTTCCGGTACAGCCGGAGATCAGCTGGCGTTATTATCCCAATCCCACAGCGGGGCCTGTGACTGTTGAAATTGTCAATCTGCCTGAAGCAAAAGAAGGATTTCTGTATCTGACCGATCTCACAGGAAAGCTGCTGGCGCGATATGAAGTGAAAGAAAGCAATGTCATTGAAATTGATATAAGCATGTATCCGACCGGAACGTACTATCTTACCTTCTTCTATGGCGAGGAAAGCAAGCTTTGTGCGCCGGTTGTGCTGATGCATTAAGAGAAGGCCTGAACTCCCGGAGGGTTTCGAACCCTTCGGGAGTTTATTTATTCGCAGTTCATGCAAATATCTTTTCTTTTTCCTTTTAGAAAATCGCGTCGGAACTCCATGAATTCAGTGTTTTTCCAGATATCAGCAGCGGGATTTTCAATGGCATTTCCCAGCTGATATTTGGAAAACTTATCGTAGCAACAAGCCACAACATCACCATCAGAGTTGATCACAATCGTGTTCCAGAGCCGTTTGCAGAATTTCTTGTTTTTTGTTTTCAGTTGGATTTTTCCATCTGAATTTTTATGGTAACGCTGAAATTTTTTTTCTGAAGGGAGATTTGTTGCTGCATTTTCAGCATCGTAGAATTGAGGTGATTTGAAAACGACTTTGTCGGCACCCAGATTAAGCGCCATTTTCCGAAGGTCGTTCTTTTGTTTTTCGTTGTAGGAAAATACCAGCATCTGCACTTCGATGACCGGATATTTTTTATTTTTTCTTGCTTCGTGCAAATGGGAAATGGCATCAAGCACTTTCTGAAAGTCGCCTCCGGAGCGGTATTTCAGATATGTCTCTTCGTCAGCACCATCGAGCGAGATGATGATTTTTGAGGTTCGGGCATCGCATAATTGTTTTGCCATGTTTTTGTCAAGCGCCAAAGCGTTTGTGCTCAGAACAACGAACATTCTGCGTGACCGGGCCAGTTTGATTTTTTCAGCAAGATCCTTATCAAGCAGAGGTTCGCCCTGAAAATAGAGATTGAGCCAGAAAGTTTTTTTGCAGATTCCGTTTAAAATGGCAGCGAAATTTTCGTTGGAAAGAAAACTGTTTTTTCTGGAAATTTCTTTCATGCCGACCGGGCATTCGGGGCAGCTGAGCTGGCACACAGCCGATGGTTCAACGGATGCAGCCCATGGTTGATTGAGTAAAACAGGCTTTCGGAAAAGCCGGCTGAGAAATTCTGAAATGATTGTCAGAAAAAGATTGATCAATCTG
>CAZJOL010000412.1:0-1675 GCA_964547605.1 uncultured Bacteroidaceae bacterium
ATACAAAAGCGATTCTGTCATCGATGCCGCAGGCAAAGCGGTTTTCCCGGGATTCATCGATGCGCATTGTCATTTCTATGGCTATGGACTCAATCTCACAAAAGCTGATCTGATCGGATGCAAATCAGAAGAAGAAATGATTTCCCGCGTTTCCGCATGGGCAGAAAAAAATCCGGATGGCTGGGTGCTTGGTCGTGGCTGGGATCAGAATGAATGGCCATCGAAAAAATTTCCTGACAAAAATAAATTAGACAGGTTGTTTCCAAATCGGCCGGTGTATCTCACACGCGTGGACGGACATGCTGCGCTGGTGAATTCAGAAGCATTGCGAATCGCGGAAATCAATTCAGATACAAAAGTTTCCGGTGGAAAAGTGGAGCTTGTAAACGGCTCTCCAAGCGGAATTCTGATTGACAATGCCATGGACCTGGTGTTCGGAAAAATTCCGGCACCATCGGAAAAACAATCCGAAGAAGCTTTGCTGAAGGCGCAGCAGAACTGCTTTGCAGTTGGTCTGACCACTGTCGATGATGCAGGCCTTTCTCTCGAAACAGTGCGGCTGATTGAAAAACTGCAGAACGATGGAACGCTGAAGATGAGAATCTATGCGATGCTTGATCCGACCGAAGAAAATTTCGAGGCATTTCAGAAACCATATTCAACGGATCGTCTTACCGTACGTTCATTTAAAATCTATGCCGACGGTGCATTAGGCTCACGCGGCGCATGGCTTCTGGAGCCATATTCCGACGATCCGCAAAACAGAGGTTTGTTATTGCAGGACACATCGTATTATCACTTGTGGGCGAAACGCTGCAAAGAAAATGGATTTCAGCTGAACGTGCATGCCATTGGTGACGCGGCAAATGAACTCATGCTGACTGTGTTTGCGTTGTACAATGAAAAGAAAAACGATCTGCGCTGGCGTATCGAACATGCGCAGGTACTCGCCGAAAAAGACATCGATATGTTTGGTAATTACGGCATCATTCCTTCGGTTCAGACCACCCACGCCACATCGGATATGAACTGGGCGGAGGAAAGACTTGGCGACAGAATCCGGTTGGCATACGCATACAAAATGCTGATGCAGCAGAATGGATGGATTCCGCTGGGCACCGATTTTCCGGTTGAATTCATCAATCCCATGTTTACTTTTTTTGCAGCGGTTGCGCGCCAGGATGCTGATTGCATGCCCGAAGCCGGCTTTCAGACGGAGAATGCACTCACACGGAAAGAAGCATTGCGCGGCATGACCATCTGGGCTGCCATGGCCAATTTCGAAGAGAAACAAAAAGGAAGTCTGGAGGTTGGCAAAGCCGCCGATTTTGTCATTCTCGACCGCGACATCATGCAATGCCCCATACGCGAAGCCCGCGATGCAAAAGTGCTGCGAACGGTTCTGAACGGTGCAACAGTCTTTATAGTAGAAAGTTTGTAAAGTAGAAAGTTTATAAAGGGATGTATACAAATTTGTCAATGAATCTTTCCACTTTATTAACTTTACAAACTTTCAACTAATGTCTGAGACTAACAATACAACACAGCACAATTGCCGGCCCGGATGCGCGGCCTGCTGCATAGCTCCGAGCATATCATCGCCGATACCCGGAATGCCGCACGGTAAGCCGGCCGGAGTACGCTGCATTCATTTGACCGATGAACTTCTATGTGA
>CAZJOL010000413.1:0-1648 GCA_964547605.1 uncultured Bacteroidaceae bacterium
CGGAAAAATGTACAAAATCCCTGTTGCGTACAAGATAATCCACAATGGTTCCTTTTCCTGCACCCAGTGTCCCTGTGATTCCGATGATGATCATATTGAATTTTTCTTAATGCAAAGGTAACGAAAAGTGGAATAATCTGTTTTTATGCAGAAGATATTCAAATGAGCTTGCTTGTGAAGCCGGTCAAATTATGCGTTGTGTATCGTGCATTGAATTACATGCCTTATGTCTATTGCCTTACGCCTTACGCCTCATGCCTTACGCCTTACGCCTCATGCCTTACGCCTTATGCCTTATGCCTAGCGCCTCATGCCTTATGCCTTACGCCTAGCGCCTTTTATCATTCTTTCACAAAGCGCGCAGAATTTTCCGAATCGCCTGTAACAATGCGGATCAGATACACCCCGCTTTCCAGCTGTGAAGCGTCGATGGAATTTTCATCCAGTCTGCCGGAAGCAACCATACGTCCGGTCACATCATAAATCATCCAGGCAGCATTCTGCAGTGCCGGCTCGATGAAAAGAATGTCATGAACCGGATTCGGATATATCTTAACCCGATTGTATTCAATTTCACCAATCGATTGTGCGATGGCATAAAATTCCGAAGACATGCTTGAACAGCCGTTTGCAGCCGTGAGTTGCAGCGAATAGTATCCGGTCTCATCAATACCGACAGCGGAACTGTTGGCTCCTGCAATGGGCGATCCATCAAAATACCACTGATACGAATATCCTGTTTGCGAAGTCACAAGCTGGCCTGCAGAGGGATAAAAAGATGGATATGGCGGATTCTGATTTATCCGTACGTTCTTCACTGATGACTGAACCTGGCATCCGGAGTTGTTTGAAACAACCACATGATACTCACCGGATGAGGTCGGCTGATAGACAGAATCTGTCGCATTGATGATGGCAGATCCGTTCAGATACCATTGCCACGAATCGCCTCCTGAAATGATAAGCTGCATCGAATCGGACTCACAGGCAGTATCATTTGGAACAGCAGTGAATGAAGCAATCTGCGGAGTCGGGAACACAGTGATGGTGTCGCTGTTTGAGAAAGTCAGGACATCATGCAGCACAGTAAAGGTAATGACGAGCGATCCGCTGATCAATGTGTGCGGGCCGGCATCGTGGCCATTGAAGGATACGGTGCCGCACTCATCGTCGCCGGTCTGGCCGCCGCCCATAAAGTCATCGTTTTCCCAGACATTGATGTAATAGGTCGAATCTTCGAGAATGATTGGTGTGAAAGTGAAAGTCGGATTGGTGTTGTTCGAAGCGTATGAACCGCTGTTGTTGAAAATCTCAGTGCTATTTCTTCTTATTTTCAAATAATAATCAGGATCATCGAACGGATCGTCGCAATCGGAATTTACAATGGTGACTGAAGACAGAGAGTAAGATAGCGTATCAACGGTTGTTTCAAGCGTGACAACATAATCGCCGGGAGCTGAATAAGTTTGTGACGGTGGTGTTTCGAGCGAGCTCTGGTTGCCGTTTCCGAAATCCCAGTCATATGAAAATCCGGGATGACCATTACTGGCGTAATTGGCAGTGAAAGATGATATGTGAGGCGAACAACCGGTCGGGTTGCTGACTGTGAAACCCGCATTGCTTGATGGATTCGGAAGGATCGTGAGTG
>CAZJOL010000414.1:0-1635 GCA_964547605.1 uncultured Bacteroidaceae bacterium
AAATCGGACAAGCCATTTCATTTTTCCGAAAAGTTACTGTCGGAGCTCGATACAGCTGCATTCCCGAAACGCTTCATCACGGAAGATGAAAAAATTACTAACTGGGAAAGTCTGTTTTCGGAAACAAAAACCACTTCGTTTCTGATTATAAAAAATGACACCATCAAATATGAAAAGTATTTTCTCGGCCGCGATGAAAACAGCATCATGACTTCGTTTTCGGCCAACAAAGCGTTTATTTCCGCACTGGTTGGAATAGCAGTAGCCGAAGGGAAAATCACATCAATCAAGGACCCAATCACAAAATATCTCACTGATTTCAAGAATCCGGGATTTGAAAAAATCACCATTGAGAATTTGCTCAACATGGAGTCGGGCATTCGCTTCCGTGAGAATTATTTCAACCCGATGGCAGAAATCGGTAAATACTATTACGGAAATAATCTGAAGAAATATGTTCCCAATCTGAAAGTGGAGAAAGACCCGGGAACTGAATTTCAGTACCGCAGTGTAAACACCTTGCTTCTGGGAATGATTGTGGAAAAAGCAACCGGCGTTCCGATTGAACAATATTATCAGGACAAGCTCTGGACGCCGCTTGGGATGGAATGTGATGCATCGCTGAATACCGATTCGAAGAACGGAAATCAGGTGAAATGCTACACCGGACTGAATGCAAGATCGATTGATTATGCAAAATTCGGTCGTCTCTATCTGAACAAAGGCAACTGGAACGGAAAGCAGATCATTCCCGAAGAATGGGTGCTGGCGACCATTACACCAATTGTGAAGGAGCGCTCTTCGGAATATTACAAATACCAGTGGCGCATTGACAATGCTGGTAACTTCTGGGCTGCAGGCCTGCTAGGACAATTTGTTTTTGTAAATCCGCGCACCAATGTAATCATTGTAAGAACCGGAAAGAAAAACGGTTCAGTGAACTGGCCCACGCTGATGGCGCACATTTCGAAAAAAATCTGACATGCCGAAAATCGGTGTTCTATCGGACACGCATGGTTCTCTCCCTGAATCAGTGAGTGAATTTTTCGCAGGATGCGATGAAATCTGGCATGCCGGCGATGTCGGTAATGTGTCAGTTTTGAAGCAGCTTGCATCCATTGCTTCGGTTCGTGCTGTTCATGGAAACATCGACGGGCAGGATGTACGCGGAGTTGCGCGTGACCACACATTTTTCATCAGTGGCGGAAAGCGTGTACTGATGAAGCACATCGGAGGCCGACCAGGTGCTTATACACCTGAAACACGCGAGCAGATTGCGTCACTGAAGCCCGATATTTTTGTGTGCGGACACAGTCATATCCTGCTGATTCAGTTCAATAAAAAATACAACCTGCTTCATCTGAATCCCGGAGCGGCCGGCAGCAGCGGCTTTCATAAAATGATTACCATGCTGCGTTTTGATATCAGCGAAGGCAACATTTCAAATATGGAAGTGTGGGAAAAACCCAGACAGAAAATTATCTGAGCCGGTCAGCGGCGCGGACTTTCATTTCGTCCTTGCGGATGGCTTTGTTGGCAAACACAAGCATAACCAAGCTGATGAGCGGCATAATGATTCCGGTTTCCTTGTAGTATGCATTGCCGTGAACTGCATCGGCCAGGCGCTCGGGAACA
>CAZJOL010000415.1:0-1630 GCA_964547605.1 uncultured Bacteroidaceae bacterium
ACGAACCCCTTGATAATATTAGATTTATGTCAGGGTAGCTGCAATGTGGGTTAAAGATACTTTAAAAAAATCTCTCTGCGTCTCCACGACCTTTGCGTGGCCCAGTTGAATCAGTCTTCACCGAAGGCACCCAACATTTTGGCGTCCGCCAGACACAAATTTGATAATGGGAGCGGACACGGAATCGTTGGGTGCTTCTGCCTCACTCCCCGACGATTCCATGTCAGCAGGCTAGGAATTCAACCCTTACTCGCTGACGCTAAAATGTCGGGGATAAGCGCGTCCGAAATACGAAGCGGATTTTAACGCAATCGCATTAAATATTTTTTGGTGCCTTTGAGGCAAATCTCTTTGCGTCTCTGCGCTCTCCGCGCGATGCTTTTGTGAAATCTCTTTGCGTCTCTGCGCTCTCTGCGTGATACTCCTTTTAAATCTCTGCGTGCTATTTGAAGACTCTGCGTATCCAGACAGGCATCACCAGACTCCCCACCAGCAAATAATAATAGAAAGTCAGCAAGCGCCAGATAAGCGCCAGAACCGGCGCCAGACCTGCAATTACAAACATTCCTAGATAATCTGAAAAGATCCATTCGGCAATACCACTGGCTCCGGGCGTTGGACTGGCCAGCATGATGACCCACATATATAATTGACGGTAGTAAAGTTCAAAGTGATCAACCCCCGGCATGAAAGCCATGATCAGACAATTGATGATAAACAAACGCGAGGTCCATGCAACCAGCGTGACAAAAAACAATTTCACCCAGAAGCCGAGCGGCTCGCCGCGCATCTCCCTGCTGCATAACTTAAGGTCATGTCCCATGCGGTTTGCGCGGCCCTTCCAGCGACGCAGAAATTTCAGACTGAAAATGCGGCGCAACAGTTTTGCAAAAAAATGCGGCAGTACAAATATCGAAACAGAAAGAAACAATGCAAGACAGGAAAGATAAATATATCCACCCCAGACAATCCAGCCGGGCGTCAAACCAACAGCCAGTGCTGAATTCCCATATGAGCTTCCGATGTAGCCAACCAACAGAAGAAGCGGAATCAGAATAATAAAATACAATTCATCAAGCAGCGACGAAATCATCACAACAGCGGTGCTGCGGCCCAGTGGCACTCCTGTTTTGTGAATGGTAATCAGGGCAACCCCTGCTCCTCCGATAAAAGCCGGCATCACCGTATTTCCAAATTCCCACAGCATGATGTTATGAAAAGACTGATTCCAGCTGAGTTTCCGTTGAGTGAGAATCCGGAGCCGGAGCATGTTCATGAAATCGCGCAGAAACAGACACAGCACTGCAATAAAGATCCAGAAAATGGTTTTTCCGCCCCAATCGAGCTGTGAAAGCATCTCTGCATCGAAACTGCGTCCGATCATATAAGCCGATATGCTTAGTCCAAGCGCAATCGGAATGATGATGCGCCAGGTGGAAAAATATTTCAAGAATGAAATTTTGTTTTGTGTCACCATTGAAATACGAAGGTAGTAAAATACGAAATACGAAATGAGAAATACGAAACATGATGTGGAAATGATCCGCCTTCTGCGGATTAAATTCCGCTTCGCTTATGTGACGCCTTCGGCGTATGTGGAAATAAATAATTCTGGAAAAGATTTGGAAAT
>CAZJOL010000416.1:0-1625 GCA_964547605.1 uncultured Bacteroidaceae bacterium
TTTCAAGGTCATTCATCGGAAATCCGTTCAGGTAGGTCTGCTCCGAACTTGACTCGTAGCCACGGCTGCGGAAGCGCATGGGGCCCCAGCTGAACGAAGCAAAGTTTTCAAACACATCGCTACCGGAATGAAGCAGACTGTTGACACTTTGTCCGGCATTGGACTGGTCAAGCTCGCTGTCATCCAGCTGAATTTCGGAAACACCGCCATTTTCATCCAGTGTGCGGCGGTTGAGCTGAATGTTTATTGCAACAGTTGGCTGTGCAATGGAAACGGATTCAGTGTACATCTGAAACAAATCGGCCTCGACCGTTAAAGTATATGTTCCATAAGGGAGGGATATGGAGAAATTTCCTACAGCATCTGTTTTAATCAGCTGATTGTTGATTTTCACTGTAGCGTCCGGAACCCCCTCCAGAGTAATTTTATCCTTGACGGATCCGCTCAGTGTGCCTTCCTGTGCCATGATAAAAACAGGTAACAGTAAAAGCAAAAAGTAAAATAGTACTCTCATACAAAAAAGTTTAGCTGGCAAATTTAAGGAATTATTCTTTGCAGCTGAAAATTCCTGCAAGAAATCATACGGAATTAAAACATAAAATACTCATTAAATGAGACAGAGCCTTTTGATATTCCAATAGAATGCAATGGAATCAGTATGTATGCACACTGTTTTGCGCTGCAGGCAGATATTGAATACCCAGCCATGTAATCATCAGGAAAAGAAAGGCGAAAATGAGAATCCACGAAACCACTGTTTCTTTTTCGGGTTGCCGGATACGGATATGAATGTATAGCAAATATGTTAGCCAGGTAATCAATGCCCAGGTCTCTTTCGGGTCCCATGTCCAGTAATGTCCCCAGGCCGCTTTGGCCCACAACGCGCCGAAAATAATGCCGACCGTTAGAAATGCAAAACCGAAATAAACCGTGTTATCGGTGTAGTCCATGCTGAGCTTAATCTCTTTTCCAAACAACGGCAGAATTAGCCGGATGGCCGCAGCCAGCGCCGAAACCCCGAGCAGGGCATAGCCAATGATGTAAACAACTACATGGGGTACAAACCAGACACTCTGAAGTGCGGGCATCAATGTCTGATCGAGCGCTGCAGGATTCAACAGGTCAATCGTTATAAAAACGGTCGCGGTCACATTGGCGTAGATGAAGAGCCAGACATATTTCCAGCGAAACCAAAGAAGAACACCCAGCAACGAAAGAAAGAATCCGTACCAGAGGCGGGTTTCGCCCAGCGTGCGGAGCGGCGGTCGCTGAAGTTCAATCCACAGATTCACTATGTAGAAAGTCAAGACCAGGACCGCCAGCGATGAAATCAGCACAGCCACTTTTCTTGTTCTGCGGAAAACCATAAGAATGATAGCCAGCACCAGCAGGACAATAGAAGTGATTCCGATAAACTGAAAACTGATTTCCGTCATTCTGATTTTCTTTTTGCTGTTACCCCTGTTATAAAAATAAAAATGGCGCCGCAAAGCAACATGCAAAGTCCTGTGTATATCACCGGAAGCCATGGATCGCGCACAAGCTCAAACACACTGGATGTACTCCATTGCCCCATACTTTCATCGTAGCCGAACTGATAAATTTTCCATCCGTCAACCGACAAT
>CAZJOL010000417.1:0-1620 GCA_964547605.1 uncultured Bacteroidaceae bacterium
TTGACCTTATCCTTGACCTTATCCTTGACCTTATCCTTGACCTTATCCTTGACCTGGACCTTGACCTTAGCCTTCGGCTTCACCGGATCCTTTGCTTTTGTTGCAGAAGTTTTTTTCTTCACATTCTTTTCCTTTTTGGGAGCTTCTTTCTTTGTTGCTGGTTTCTTAGCTGGTTTTTTCTCAGTCTTTTTCATCGGATAAAGCTTTTTTGGACAATCAAAAATACAAAAATCCGGAAAATGATTCCTGATAGTTTAAAATGCATGGAAAGATACAATGGCATTGAAGTCAGAACCATTTATAGCATTTTTTACTATTATTTCCGATTTTGTTTCGGGATAAAGATGAAACATTCTTATATTTGAAAAAAAATTCAATGAAGACATTCGCTGCCTTTGCCACCTGTTTTGTTCTGACGCTTTCGCTGATGCAATCTGCATTTGCACAGAAAGACACTCTGATGCTCAATCAGGATTACATTACCATGAAATATGGCTACATGGATGAAAACGGAACTACGGTCATTCCATATGTATATAACACGGCATCCGAATTCAGCGAAGGGTTTGCCTATGTCGAAAACGATGAAGTGCGCGGATTCATTGACAAGACCGGGAAGCTGCGCATTCCGGTTGATTTTGAAGCATACAGCTGGGTGACTGATGGACTGGTTTTCGGAAAAGACAAAACCGGATCAGGCTGCATCGACACAACGGGCAAAGTGGTTGTTCCCTTTATTTATGAGTACTGCCGGCCTATGAAAGAAGGCATGATTCAATACGGCGATGAAGGAAAATACGGTCTGATGAACAGGCAGGGAAAAATCATTACAGGAGCTCGTTTTCCGCACCTGAGCGATTTTTCGGAAGGCATGGCTTTTTTCACCGAAAACGAACTGATGGGGTTTGTCAGCAAAACCGGAACCGTTGCTGTACCCGCCAAATACAGCGATGTCGGCAATTTCAGCGAAGGCCTTGCAGCTGTGATGCTCAACGACAAGTGGGGTTTCATTGATAAAACAGGAAAAGAAATTATTCCGTTGCAGTATGTGGCTGTTTCCGAATTCAGCGAAGGCCGCGCCGCTTTCAATGATGGAGAGTTGTCGGGTTTTATTGACAAAACGGGGAAAGAAATTGTGCCTGCAAAATATGTGATGTATTCTTTGTTTGAGAATGGTGTTGCAACAGTCAGTGAGGACTATTACTGGGGTGCGATTGATCTGAACGGAAAAGAAATCATTCCCGGAAAGTATGCTGATATAACCCGCGCCGGAAAAAATCATCTGATTGTTTATGATGAAGCAACTGAAAATTACGGACTTTACAACAAAACAGGCCAGGAGATTTTATCAGTAAACTACACCTGGATTGAATACCGCGACGAAAATATTTTTTATGTTTCGATTGATGAAATGGCCGGTCTTGTTGATGGCAGCGGAAAGGAAATAATTGCTGTTGAAAACGAGTATGTGAGCCCGTTTTACGGTGATATTTGCATAGTGAGCACAGGAGAGCAGCAATATATTGCAGATAAAAAAGGCAATGTTGTAATACCAAAAGGAACATACGACACATACTATTACAACAGCCGCGGTCTGCTGCAGGTGACGAAAAACAATCA
>CAZJOL010000418.1:0-1619 GCA_964547605.1 uncultured Bacteroidaceae bacterium
AAGACATTGTTGATAATGCGTCACGGCAAGGCAGATGGCCAGATTGGTGGTCGCATGGATATTGAGCGGCCACTGACTGAGCTGGGCCGTAAACGCACGGCTGTTGTGGCAAATGAGCTGATGAAAAAGAAAATTCTGCCACAGTTCATCATTACAAGTCCTGCTGCTCGGGCTTTGCAGACCGCTCAGTATCTGGCTGAGCTGATCAAGCTTGATGAGACGAAAATCAGCATCAATGACGATCTCTATTTCAAGACAGTGAATGATTATTTCGATGCATTGTATGCGACTTCTGAAGAGTGCAACAGCATTATGATAGTTGGGCACAATCCGCTGATTACGCAGTTTGCCAACTTTTTTCTCTCGCAGAAAATTGTGGATATGCCAACCAGCGGATTGATTGCCTTGCAAAGCGATGCCCGCACCTGGCCTGAGTTTGTGATTGCTTTCAAAAAAGCGTTGTTCTATCTCATTCCTAAAAATCTTGAGAATGAAAAAACGTAAAAATGGTTTTTCAGATCTCTATGTAAACCGTGAACTGAGCTGGCTCGACTTTAACGATCGCGTGCTTCAGGAAGCTGAATGCACCGATGTTCCATTGCTTGAACGAATAAAATTTCTTGGGATATTTTCGAATAATCAGGATGAATTTTTTCGTGTACGTGTAGCAACGCTGAAACGTATTGTCAAATTCAGTCGGAAAGTAGAGTATGAATACAATCAATACTTCAGTCCGAAAAGCGTTATTTCGGATATTAATCAGCGGATTCTCGGCCAGCAGAAACGCCTGTCGCAGGTTTACAATCATCTTGTAAAGGAGCTTGCAAACGAAGGGGTTCACATCATCAATGAAAAGGAAGTGAAGTTTGCAGAACACAAAAGTTTTGTAAAACAATACTTCAACAATGTTTTGAGAACATATGTTTTCCCGATTATCATGAAGAACTACAATGCTGACAGCATGCTTCGTGATAAGTCGATTTACCTGGCTGTTTCGATGCGGAATACTGCTCTCAACACAAGTCCCGACTACGCTTTGCTTGAAGTCCCTTCGGAACAGCTGTCGCGTTTTGTTGTTCTGCCCGAGATTGACGGCGAGCAATATGTCATGTTCATTGACGATATCATCCGCTATTGTATGGCTGATATTTTCAAGAGTTTCAATTACGATGAATTCCGTGCTTACACAATCAAATTCACTCGTGATGCGGAACTCGAGATGGACAGCGACATTTCAAAGAGTTTTCTCGAAATCATTTCCGACAGTCTCAAACAAAGAAAAACAGGAAACCCTATCCGGTTTGTTGTTGACCGCGAAATGCCCGATGACATGCTGGATTTTTTCTTTGCCAAAATTGGTCTTACACGTGACGACACATTGGTTTCAAGCGGTCGCTATCACAATTTCAAGGACCTGATGAATTTTCCGGTTCTTGGGAAAAAGCATCTGATTTATGAGGGCAGAGAACATGCATTGCACACGCGACTTGAGAAAACAAGGAGTATTTTTGATGAAGTGAAAAAGAAAGATATCCTGCTTTCGTTTCCTCATCACCCATTCAAATACATTATTGATTTCCTGCGTGAGTCGTCCATCGATCCTGCCGTGCGCAGCATCA
>CAZJOL010000419.1:0-1610 GCA_964547605.1 uncultured Bacteroidaceae bacterium
TTTCATCCGAATTTTCATCTTCGAGCCAACGATAGGGATCGGCCACTTTGGTGTCAAAATATTCATCCACATCATCGCTCCGGTGGGTTTCCGGATACCTGACTTCCTGCGCAGGCAGCAGGGTTGAAAAAAGAAGAAGCGTCATAGGGAAAATGGTAATTTTCATATCCTGAGTTTGATTACATTTGCATTCAAAGATAATTAAAATCATTTTCATGGACAAAAAGGTAAAATCCGTTCAGGTTACCCGTCGCCAGCAGTACCTCGATCGCTTTGATTCAACAGAGCTCAAAGAACTCGTTTTTGTCACCGAGGAGCAACAGTTTGATGAACAGGGTCGCATGCTCAGCATTTCAAAATACGCACAACCAAACGAGCTGGAGGAAAAAATTGTTAAAGCCTACAGTGGAAATACTGTTACGACCGAATATTATATTGATGAAAATGAGTTGAGCGAAAAATCAGTTGCTGAGATTGATGAAAAAGGCCGCACAATAAAAGAGACCATGTACTACGCCGATGGTACTGAATCGGTGAGTGAGTTTGAATTTGATGGCGACCGGCCTTTGAAAAAACTCACCATGGATATCGATGAATACGAACGCGAACTGAGCGGCGAGCACACATGGACCTATGATGCATCAGGAAATCTGCTCCGGGAGGAAGAATCGGAATATGGTGAAATCTCGTTTTACCGCGAAATGAAATACGATGACAAGAACCGCATAGTGGCGCTGACCACATTCCATGCTGCCGACGGCCGTCCTTCGCACGAAGAGATGGAGTGGGAAGGTAACGAGGTTTCGCATGTGATCAAAACCGATATTTACGGAAACAAAACAGAGAGTTTTTATAAGTACAATGCGCAGGGTGATGCCGAAAACATCCGCTTATCATCGCAGGAATACAATTCGGAAACGGTGGTGGAATACGACGCCGGCAACAATCCTGTTCATGAAAAGGAAACCGACGACAAAGGCGAAGTGTTGTATGAGGTTTTCAGGGAATACAATCCTGAGACAAAAAAGCTGATGCGCGTTGAAACCTACATAAACCGCCAGGGACATGGCACCGATGTGCATTATGTGCTGGAATATGAATATACATTTTACTAGCACAGCGCGCAACGCGCAAAGCACAATGCAAACTGGCGCCAAGACTAATCACTCTCGCGGATTTGTAATCCGTGACAGTGATGGCATGACACGGATTACAAATCTGAACCACGCAATTTGTAATAATTATAAGCCTTTCAATCAATAAGTATTATCTGAATCAGCATCAAATGAGTCATTTAAAAAAATCACATATTCAAAATCCGCATTGTACCTGAAAAAATGGAATTTGTATAAATAAATTCACCATTTATGTTAAAATACCAGAGAAATGTACTAAATTGCCCGATATTTTAATAACAAATTCCGGGGGGATATAGATTGATTTTTACGAGTGGGTTATGATTTGTTGACTTTGAGCGGTTGCTGAGGTATTCTTCAGCCTCGGAGATTTTGTTATTAAGTATTTATTGCTAATCACTTAAGTTTACTTATATGAAGAATCTCTCTACGCTTGCCATTGCTTTTCTTTTTCTGATTCCGATCCTGTCCTTT
>CAZJOL010000420.1:0-1597 GCA_964547605.1 uncultured Bacteroidaceae bacterium
ACATGTAGAACCGCTACCAGAGCGCCTTCTGCGGAGTAACCGAATTTCTTCTGCATGCTTTTCAGCATGAATTTGATATCACCTTTCAAACGTGAATCATATGTGTTGAAATTCTCTGTGTGATATTCGGTAAGTGCGCGGCGGAAATTGCTGTTGGCCATATATGGCTCCAGCGCATGCTTTTTCAGCGTATCGCCATACTTTTTGAATAACTGTGCAAACTGTTCCGTTTCGTTGATTTCCATTTTTTTAATCCGGATATCCTGCGCCAGCGTTCGTGCAATGTATTCCTTGTGAATGGCCCTGCGCCTTGATGAAATCTCAGTTGCAGAAAGCCCTTCCTCAAAGAGATACTGCTCCACTCCGTACATCCAGTCTTCGGTAATCGTGAATTCGTTTTCCGTGTATTTCGAACGTACCGTTTCGCCCATTTCAAAGTTGAGTGCGAACAGATAATCACTGATGGCATCGATGATCTGCTGTTCATTAACATTGAAAATAGCTTCCTTCACTTCGTTGAGAATGGTAATTTCATACAGTCTGAAAAGCGCATCAGTAAATCCTTTCGGCACCATGGCAGCCATTTTTTCAGGCAGATTTCTGAAATACTCCGCCACGTTGCTCATCGTGATCAGCTCATCGCGCTCGCGGAATTTTGCCACAAAATCATTGAAAACAGACAACGACTGACGTCCTGAAAAACCGCTCTGTCCCTCAAGTTCAGAAAGTTCAAGCAATTTTTTTCGCACCGGTTTGGAAAAGCGTTTCACATCTTCTTCATTCAGCCAACCTGGAACAAATCCGCGGTACAATTCCATGCGGAGCAAGAGCAGATCATCGTCGGTGTGTGCGGAGTAGATGGTTTTATCGGCAAGCCAGCTCTGCAATACATCGTTGGTCAAATTGAGGCGTGTGCTGATAATCACCTTGGCGAAGTTCTCGAAAACGTGCGGCAAAAACATTTTCCCTATGTTCTTTCCGAATTTGTTACGGTAGATTTTCTGCTCCGTTTCGTAATCGAGTACATACGGGATGGTGACAGAAATGATCCGGTCCTGAAACGAACGGATGTTTTCGAAATGCTTGCGGTCTTCCGCATTGAGCAATCCCATGAACAACGAGGTAACCTTTTCTTCGATGTGTTCTACTTTGTGCACACCATCGCTGATTACGCCATGCAGATTCACTAGCCGCTTCACATTGTTGTCCTTGATGTCCATCAGTGCATACACGCCATTGTTGGTGTAAGCCAGGTCTGAGTGCATGAAACGGATGTCATCGCTGCGGAAAAAATCGTTGAGATACCGTTGCAGATTTTCATTCATGATGAGTCCGCGCATTCCTTCATCGCCAGGATTCCACACACTGATGCCTTTTCCGAACTGGCGGTTGAATTCAACCCGACGCACATAAATCATGTTGAACACTTCGGCCGGATCTTCGAGCAAATCGATCAGCTGATTGTAGATAGAGCTGCAAATGGGACAGGGAGAGTCTTTCAGCACCCATTCATATTCCTTCGTGGTTGTAAATTTTGTATAGGTTGCCTTATCGAGCAAAAGCTCTTTCAGCAGATCTTTCCGAAGCTCGCGCGGAA
>CAZJOL010000421.1:0-1575 GCA_964547605.1 uncultured Bacteroidaceae bacterium
ACTTCTTCGAGCACGATGGCACGTTCGGTAAGGCCCAGACCGGGTCCGCCGTACTGTGCAGGAACAAAGATTCCGAAAAATCCCATTTGTCCGAGTACCGGCCACAAATGGTCGGGACACACATCTTTATCATCCCATTCTGCGGCATGCGGAGCAATCTCCTGTTCAACATATTCTCTCACCAGCTTCTGCAGTGATTTCTGGTCGTTATTGAAAAACTGAAACATATTGTGTTTTTTTGTTAGTTGTACACATAAATCAAATTAACATATTGTCACATTGAGCAGAGTCAAAATGCGACAATATGTATTTTTATGCAGATTATTTTTTATCTGCTGCAGGATCGACGATATTTTCGGTGATACCTGCAATTTTTTTCGCAAAATCGGTGTAGACTTCAAATGGAGTAAAGGCTTTGACAACCATGCGAGCACCATCGGGTGATCCACCACCATGCATACATCCGGGAACACCAGAACCGATTGTGAGCCATTCCGAAAGACGTGCTGCGCGCACTCTGCTTTCGGCTGAGCAGTCGCCGGCTTTCACATATTTGTGGATCATTTCGCCGTAACGAGGATCATTCCAGTCCTGATATGAAGGTGTACAGCCGGTTTCAACGATGCCACCACCTATTTCCTGACAAAGACGTTTTGTTTCGTAGGGCAGGGTAGCCACATAAAGTTTATTGAGGTGTGCAATCTGGGAATCAGAAATCCAGACGCCCGATGCATGAGGTCCACCCAGTGCCATGGCGCCGATTCCGAGGCCATAGGTTGTGTTGTTATTGGCAGACATCACTGTGAATTTATCATCGAATTTTTTATTCGAAATTCCATTGGCACGGGCCATGAGTACACCGGCTCCGATCATTACATCGCCTTGTCCTGCAACACAGGCACCAATGCAGGCGCGGTAATTGGCGGTGAAATATTCAACTACTTTTCCCGCATATTTGAATTCACCTGCCATGAATACGCGTTCGTTAGGAATGAAAACATTGTCGAACATCAGGTATGCCTGAGAAATTCCTGTTTCCATGGTATCCCAACCGTCTTTGTAATCACGATCATCGCTTGGACGCGTGGTTTCAACAATGGTCAATCCGTCAATGTCGCGCGGAACAACGAATGATACTGCAAAATCAGCATCGGTATCTTTGTATCCGGAGCCCGGAAGAATAAAAATTTCTTCAGAAGCAGCTACACCACAAATCATCAGCTTGGCACCACGGACAACAATGCCGTCGGCACGTTTTTCAACTATGTGGACATTAAGATCAGGATCGGCCTGTTGACTGGGTTTCAGCGTGCGATTGCCTTTGGCATCGGTGAGTGCACCGGCGCAGACAGTCCCTTTTTCTTCAGCAGTGAGAATCCATTTTTCGAGACGTTTCTGATAATCGGTTCCAAATTCCCTGTCAATATCATTTGTTACAGCCCACATCACATTTTGTGAGTTCCAGCCGACACAGCAGCCGCCAGTGCAGGAGCCTGTGAAATGATACATTTCGCGTTTCAGTTTTGCATTATTGATGATATCGTCCAAAGACTTCATCATTCCGTTGAAGCGCAG
>CAZJOL010000422.1:0-1575 GCA_964547605.1 uncultured Bacteroidaceae bacterium
TCGAAATGCTGCGCGATGGATACAGTGTTGCAAAGATCGCACTGGAACGCAATCTCACTGAAGCTACTGTTGCAGGCCATTTAATGAAATATATTGAAAGCGGCGAGATTACAGTGTTGCAGTTGCTGCCGCGCGAAAAACTTGATCGCATTGCAACTGCGCTTGTAGACTATAAATTCACCAGTTTAAAAGAAGCTAAAGATTATCTTGGCAGCGACATTGAGTTTCACGAAATCCGCTGGGTGATGACTGCCATGCAAAGAGAACTCGAGTGATTTATGATAGCAGATTCAGGATTTTAGATTTTTGATTTACTGTCGTTACGCGTTAGCATTCAGCTGTCAGTCATCAGTAATCAGCTTTCAGCTCTGAGCAGGAGCCTGGGAGAAAGCATGCGGCATGAGGCATGCGCCATGCGGTTTGACTAAGTTTCGCTCTCGCTCTGAAGTCACTCTGAGCGGAGTCGAAGAGTCACTCTGTATTTGCATGCGGCATGCGGTTCATGGCTCAACGCACAACGCGTAATGCACAATGCTCAAAGCTTTACGACTGGAGTTTATCCCGACGAAGGCGGGACCTTATGCCTAACACATGTTTCGCATCTCGTATATCGTATCTCGTATTTCTAATTTCGTATTTCTGATCTCGTATTTCCACATCAACTCAAGATAAAAGATAAAAGCTCTGCACTGAGCCTGTCGAAGTGTACAAAGACAAAAGTGACAATCTAATATTCCCAAATTCCCACATCTTTTCCATATTCTCATATTTACACATACGCCGAACCTGTCACGTTTCACGTGAGGCGTCACATGAGCGAAGCGACACATCTTCACATTTATTCGTATTTCGTATCTCGTATTTCTAATTTCGTATTTCTTATTTCGTATTTTCAAATGTATCTAATATTCCCACATACGCCGATTTATCACGTTTCACGTGAAGGCGCACATCTCCACATTCTTTCGTTACACGTTACAGTCGTTACAATCGTTACGGATTCTCAGTTCAATCTCTCTTTCCACACCTGTCACGTTTCACGTGATTTCCACATCTGCGACCGTGTCATCACGTAAAACGTGACAAGCTGTCTTACGTGAAGCGCCACATATCCACATTTTTTCTTGTATTTCTTATTTCGTATTTTTCACAATTTTCTGCAGCGCAATGCCGGTCGGTGTTTCAACACGAACAAAATAAATCCCGTCTTCAAGTGACGACAGATCTACGTCTGCATTCTGGCTCCGGATGAGGTTTTTGGCAAGTACAATTCTTCCGCTGGCATCAGAAATAGTGACACCTGAAATTTCGCTTTCCGTTGTGATGGTCAGAATGTTTCTCACCGGATTCGGGAAGAAAGCCACATTGGTGTTTAGTGTTTCAATGCCAACAGGAGCAACGGCAATGGTCTGCGAGGTTGTGTCATACAGTCCGCAGTATTCGGTAATGAGTGTAACAGTGTAGTTGCCGGCTGAACCAAAAGTGTGAACCGGATTCTGTTCAGTTGAAGTCGCTGAATCGCCAAAAGACCAGTAGAAATGATGTGCATTGACAGAAGTGCTGGTAAAGCTCACC
>CAZJOL010000423.1:0-1571 GCA_964547605.1 uncultured Bacteroidaceae bacterium
GTGGACTGACCCGGATCTGGGTTATTCACATGACGACTACGTTGGTTGCGATGTTCTGCGTGGTCTTGGATATGCTTACAACGGCGACCAGTACGATGAAGACGGAAATGGCGCTTTTGGATATGGCGATCAGCCCCCCGCCATTGGTATTGACTTCTTCCAGGGACCATATATGGATCCGGATGGCATTGACAATGGTGCTTTTAAGCAATACTCTGATACTTCTGGCGCAACCATCACCGAAAACTGTAATGAAGCCGTCAATGGTGTAAACTTCGGAAACGGAATCATTGATGATGAACGTTATGGTATGCGTCGTTTCGTTTATCACAACAACTCCGGTACTGTTCCTTGGTACATGACCGACCCGGATATCGCCATTGAATATTACAACTTCCTGCGCGGTTTCTGGAAAGACAATACCCGTATGCTTTATGGCGGAAATGCTCACTTCTCATCTGGTGCATATGGACCTGAATGCGACTTCATGTTCCCTGACGAAACAGACCCTTGCGACTGGGGTACAGGCAGAGTTCCCCCTGCCGGTCCAAGAAAATGGACTGAAGAAACAGCAGGTAACCAACCGTATGACCGTCGATTTATGCAGTCAGCCGGACCCTTCACTCTGAAACCGGGTGCCCTCAATTATATTACTGTTGGTTTACCATGGGCACGTGCCACATCAGGCGGACCATTTGCATCAGTGTCACTGCTGCGTCGCGTCGATGACAAATGCCAGCGTTTGTTTGACAACTGCTTTAAGGTTGTTGACGGTCCCGATGCTCCGGATCTCACCATTCAGGAACTTGACAAGGAAATCATTCTTTTCATAACAAACAGCGGCTCCAGCAACAATTATCTTGAGCAGTACGAAGAGGGCGATCCTTCAATTGTTTCTCCTGAAGGAATGCAATACGATTCATTGTACCGTTTTGAAGGATACCAGATTTTCCAGGTTAAGGATATTTCGGTTTCCGCAACTGATATTTATGATTCTGACAAAGCTCGTCTGATTGGTCAGTGCGATGTTGAAAACGACGTTTCCCGTCTGATCAATTTCTACTACTCAGAAGATCTTGGTGCAGTTGTACCACGCGAAGAAGTTAATGGAGCCAATGAGGGAATTGTTCACTCATTCCGTGTACTAGAAGATCAGTTTGCAACTGGTGACAAGCGTCTGGTAAACAACAAGAAATATTATTTCATGGTCCTTGCTTACGCATATAATGAATATGAAAAATATTCTCAGGATCCCGGATATCAGATTCCTGGGGAAGCATCACTTTATGGTCAGCAGAAACCTTATCTGGCTGGACGGAAAAACATAGAAACTTACACTGGCATTCCTCATATTCCTTCACCTGAAAGTAATGGCACCCTGATTCAGTCCAATTATGGCGATGGTCCCAAAATTACGCGTATTGAAGGGCAGGGTAATGGTGGATTGGTGCTTGAAATGACGAATGAAAGCCGTGCTTCGGTTTTTGCTAACAATGTATTTCTGACCCCGACTTATGAAAATGGTTTTGGCCCGGTTGATATCAAAGTTATCGATCCGCTGAACGTGAAAG
>CAZJOL010000424.1:0-1566 GCA_964547605.1 uncultured Bacteroidaceae bacterium
ATTATTTTAATCAAAGCGAAAGCATAAATGATTACGGCGAATATAAGCTGTCAGAAAATCCGACAAAAAAAATCGATGCAGGTGTTTGGACTACCATGGAACATCGCTTCAAAAGAGGCTTGCAGATGATCAGTGGAATTGATTGCAAGTATTCGGTTGAAGATGGAAAAAATCTTTATCTGACTGCCACAGATGAAATTTATTTTTCCGGGATGCATAATTTTGCTGCAGTCTTTACACAGGTGTCGAAAAAAATCGGGAAGCGTTCATTGCTGCAGGCCGGACTGCGATACGATTTCGGACAATACAGTCAGGGCGAAATTCTGATTGAAAATGCCACTGCTATCAGCGATTTTCTATTGCCTTATTCAGGACAACATCCTTCAAGTACGTGGAACAGTCTCAGCCCGAAGCTGGCCTATAAATTTCTGATGTCTGAAAAATTCAACATGTATGCATCGGTTTCCAAAGGATTCATGCCGCCTGCGATTGACGACATGACACGTTCCGGAAAAATCCGCAAGGGAATAAAAATCGCCAATCCTTATCTGGAGCCCGAAGTGCTGTATAATTTCGAAACAGGTTGTCAGTGGAACCTGAAAGAGAAGTGGACGATTGAGCAGGCTGTTTATTATTCCATCGCCGACAACATGATTTATCAGGTCTGGACCGGCGAAGAGGTTGATCTGCCTGGAGACGGCATCAAGCCTTTGATTCAGAAGCGCAATGTTTCGCAGGGAACAGTGGCCGGTGCTGAAATTTCAATTACATATAAACCAAAAAAGTGGCTGACCTTACAGACCGGCTATTCTTTCAACGATTCAAAAATTTCGAAATACACTGCCCTTCCTGGTGATGCCGATCTGACCGGACTCTTTATGGCCGAAGTGCCCAAACATCTGGCCTCGCTTGATATAAGGGCTCAATACCGCATATTTACTCTGACTACAGAGTATCGCTACACCGGTGAAACCTTCGTCGATGACGAAAATACCGGAATCATCGATGACTACCACGTTGTGAACCTCACGCTGGCAGCGCGGATCAAGAACTACAACATCGGTGTTTCGGTCAATGATCTTTTTGACACGCAGTTCATAGACAAGAAGGGATATCTCAGCCCGGGACGTTTCTTGTCGGCGCGGATAAATGTAAAGCTTTAATAGCTATGAGAATTGATACACATAACCGAAATTTATTACATTTGCATCCGTTATGCAACAAAATGCATAACAAGTTGAAAATGAGAGCTCAAAATATTTTATTTGCGTTGGTGTTGCTGGTTGCATTTTCATCATGCAAAAAAGATGACGACACCACAACTCCACCAGTACTGCAGCTGCAGCTTGGTGGTGCTTATGTCTCCGACAACGCTGTTCTGGCCATCAACGACACCATCAGTTTCGGCGTATATGCTGAAGGCATCTCTTCAAATCTGACGTATTTCAAAGTGGATGTGGTGAGCGAAAACGGCACCACGACTATTTATGACGAAGGCATGAACAGTAAAACATTTGATGCAACGAAAACATTTTTCAAAGGCATTCCGGATGAGGAAACATTTGT
>CAZJOL010000425.1:0-1560 GCA_964547605.1 uncultured Bacteroidaceae bacterium
GACCTTGTCCTTGACCTTGTCCTTGACCTCAGCCTTATTCTCGTCCTTGACCTCTATTACTGTTTCGTCAACTGCTGGAACAGCTCCTCAATCGAATGCTTTTCCTTCGTCAGCGACAAAACTTTATATTGATTGCGTACGGCAAAATCAAAAATTTCCTTGCGCACATCTGTATCCTGATCTGTTTCAATTTCCCAGATATTGTTTCCTTTTCCGGTAACATTCTTCACACCCTTCACTCCAAGAATGGCTTCGAGACTCACTTTGCGATCGAACTCCACCAACAGCATCTCCGCTGCGGAAAACATCGAAGCCAGATCTCCGGTCTTTCCATCAGCAACAATTTTTCCTTTGTCAATGATCACAACGCGGTTGCAGATGGCTTCAACTTCCTGCATGATATGCGTCGAAAGCAGAATGGTTTTTTCAGCTCCCAGCTTCTTGATCAGATCACGGATTTCAACAATCTGATTCGGATCAAGTCCGCTCGTGGGCTCATCCATAATCAGCACTTCCGGATTGTGTATGAGTGCCTGCGCCAGCCCCACACGCTGCTTGTATCCTTTCGACAATGCACCGATGCGTTTGTGCATTTCCGACTTCAGTCCCGTGATTTCAATCATTTCATCCACTCGCGATTTCTTGTCCTTCAGGTTGTGAATGCCTGCAATGAAAGTAAGAAACTCGCGTACATACATGTCGTAATAAAGCGGATTATTCTCAGGCAGATAGCCGATGATGCGCCGCACGGCAAGGCTTTCATCCGCACAGTTCATCTCATTCACAAAGGCCTTACCGCTCGTCGGCGGAATATAGCAGGTGAGAATTTTCATCAGTGTTGACTTCCCCGCCCCGTTTGGGCCAAGCAATCCAACGATTTCACCTTTACCGATTTCGAGCGAAACATTATTCAGCGCTTTCTGCTCGCCGTATACTTTTGTTACCTGATCGACCCTGATTGACATGAGAAATATTTTTGCAAAAGTAATGGTTTCTTGCTTACCTCGCATTTGAAAGTTTTCTATCACAATGCTGCCACTCCCTCCCTGACAATTTTATCGGCAAGCCAACCTTAGACCCGCGTGCAGTCATACTGACATTACGCGACAGGCACCAGCAAACGCGTTTTGCAACCTAAATCAAAATGACACTTTAAGTCGCTGTCATGCTGAGCCCCGCCGCTGTCATCCAGAGACCACCAGCAAAACACGTTTTACGACCTAAATAAAAAATGACAAAAAAGCTGCTGTCACGCTGAGCCCCGCCCGCTGTCACATTGAGCGGAGTCGAAATGTCGATAGCGGGATAAACTCCGTCGAAGCGTCAGCAGTGAAAATCGACAAAAAAAGTCTGTAGTATATTATTAGATCCCGGCTGCATCAGTCCAGCTTAATCACAAAAGCGACCAGGAGCTCAATGTCTTCTTTTGTTGATTTTCAATTATTTACGTAGCTGTGTCATTGGCAGTGCATTGCGACTGTGTCATCACGTGATACGTAACAAGCTGTTTCACGTTGACGCGTGACCTCAATGAATCATGAACAAGGAACAAAGAATTAA
>CAZJOL010000426.1:0-1559 GCA_964547605.1 uncultured Bacteroidaceae bacterium
TTTCTTCGCGTTCATTCGTGTTTATTCGCGGAAGACATTCGGCGGGATTAGCTCCACAAAGTAACTTCGCTTCGATATAAGTGAAAGAGCGATTAAATAAAAAAAACAGAGTAAAAATCTGCGCTCTCGCTCTGATTCTCACTCTGTTTTAGGTAGACCACACAATGCTGAATTCGAACACTTTTTTAGAAGATTTGAAGAAGATCAGAGCTCTGATTTTACTTGAATAATTGATCTGAAATACAGTCGCAATGCGAGGTTGGGGAAGTGCCGTTTTTTGATTGCATTTCTGATGACCCGATCAACTCAAAATCATCGGACAAAATACTTTTCGCGGAATGCAGTTGTTTGCTTCATGAAACGCACCTATCACACCAATCTTGCAATAGCTTACAATCTTGGAATATTGCCGGCGGACATTTGTTGCGCTGTTCCGGCAAGTACACGGCATAATTGGAAAACACGCGGATACAATCATTTGTTCGGGCTTGATTATTCGTTGGAAATTCAGGAGAGCACCGATGTATTGCGAACGATTGCGCAAAACAAGCGCCTGTTGCGGATTGCGCGTGCGCTGGTGATCATAGCAGGCATGTATCGCCGATTGCTTCTGCAGGTCAATGATCGCAAACGAATTTTTCTTGCGCACAAAAACGAGATTCTGCAGGCCATTGAGCAACTGATTCCTATAGCAGGACTGAAGCGCGCTTTAACGTCGTTTGATCTTTCGCATCAGCTTTATCATTACTGGAAACGCTCGGTTTCGTGCGTACATGAGCCCATGTTTCGCTGCAGAAAAACATTCTACAATCAGCTTACACCACAGGAAGTGAATGCAATTCGCGACTATTTGCTGCATCCCGATTTTTTGCGCTGGCCGCTGGTTTCGGTCTATTACCGCATGATGCGCGACCGAGCCGCTTTCATGTCGCGTTCTACATTTTATCTCTACGCGCGCGCAATGGGCCTTTCAGGACTGCATCGGTTTCGCAAATCAAAAAAGCGAAAAATCGGAATTCGCGCAAAGCAGCCATTTGAAATATTGCACGTGGATGTTACCGAAGTACGATTGAATGACGTTCAGAAATTGTATATTTCATTTATCGTCGATAATTTCTCTAAGGCGATTCTTGGTTGGAAAGCCGCATTGAATAAGACTGCTATGCTTACACTCGAAAACCTGAAAGAAGTTATTGAGCGATACAATTTGAAAGACTTCACTTTGTTTTCCGATGATGGTTCTGAAAACAAAGGCGCTGTTTCTGGTTTCGCATCTTCCTCGCAATACAGGATAAATTCAGTGATTGCACAGATTGACACTTCTTTTTCCAATTCCGTTGTAGAAGCAGTAAACAAAATTTTCAAAAGCAATTACTGGCCCCGCGATTTTACAGGACAACAGAACAAAGCGCTCGAAATAATTTCCGAAATGGTTCATGATTACAACGATATTCGCCCACATGGCTCTCTCAACGGTCTCACTCCAATAGAAGCTCTTATGAACGAAAACACAGAATCTATTGTCCCAACCGATCAAATCAGAATAGCAGCCACTGCCA
>CAZJOL010000427.1:0-1555 GCA_964547605.1 uncultured Bacteroidaceae bacterium
CCGGTCGATGATTGAGACACAGCTTTGCAGACTGTGCCGGGATCTCCTTGAAAACCTTCGAAGCACCTGCAATCTTTCTTTCGCAAATTCACACTGATGAACGCGAAAGGATTTTCTTCCCTCAGCAGGTCTTATGAACGCTAATTTGAATCCGCCATCATCTGCAATGAAGTTCTATTCAGTTGTGTCGCAGAGCCGCAGAGAGATTATAAAAATTTATAACGTAGAATTCGTAGATGTGCAGAGAGTACTTTCTTACGCCTAACGCCTGATGCCTAACGCCTTTAAAAACTTTACAAACTACATACAGGATGGCAGCGCATCAATTGACATACGTTTGATGACTTTCAGCGTGTGTGTGTAGCGGTTCTGATCCTTATTGAAAATGCCGTGATGATCGATGCTGTCGATTCGTACACGACCGGAGGCATGAATGATTTCTGTGTTGCTGAGCAGGATTCCGGTGTGAGTTACATCACCGTTGTCGTTCTGAAAAAACGCGAGATCACCGGCCTGTGCTTCGGAAACAAACGCAACCTCATCGCCGAACAGCACCTGTTGATGTGCATCGCGCGGAAGTATCATACGGTTGAGCATAAACACCATCTGGGTGTATCCGGAACAATCGATTCCAAACGGAGTGCGGCCGCCCCAACGGTATGGGTTGCCCAGATAAAATTTAGCAGTCTTCGTAATTTCGCTCAGAGAGCTGATTACATCAGGTGTTTCAAAGCAACCTTTTTCAGTTTGTTCATCATGAACACGGCTTCCACGTGGCAGATCGAGCTTGATGCCATCTTTGGATCGTATCAGCGAAGAAGCTGTAAAAACAAAACGAAACGGTGTATTGCATTTTCCCGATGTCTCTTCGAGCATTGTAATCTCAGGAATGAAGCCGCTGTAGTTGTAATCAAGGCAGGTGACAGCGAGCCAACCGTTCTGATTGTCAAGAATCGCAATGTCTTCACCGTACAAAATTTCATTCACCATTTCGGCGCGGTGCGATGGCTCTTTGCGCATCGGCACTACTGTTTCAGCAACCCTGTAAACCTGCATAATCTGTTTCTTTTTTTAAATGTTCACCTGCTTCGGGACCTAAATTAAACAAAATATCCAACACTGAAAGTGAATTCCGGAATCCATAAACTTCATCGAACGGCTGATAGTATGAATGCTGAAGTGTCCATTCAGTGCCGTTTTTGCAGAATGTTCTGAGATCACGGCCTTCAAATTCACGCACAAAATCATCGGTGTATACAACTGCCGCAGAAATGTTCAGCCATTTTTTGAAAACATTCAGCAGTGCAGCATTCAGATCTGTCAGACGATTGTGTTTCTTTTCAAATTCCGCAAAAATATAATCGGCATAATACAGGAAAAACGGACTTTTTGAATAAGCTGTTGTGAGTGTCTTTTTGTGATAGAGCGGCCAGTTTTCGCTGTAATCGATTTCAACTTCGCTGGTTTTTGTCCGGTGTCCGTTGGGCTTGTGAACCGGCACCACGAGCGACCTTACATCATTCGGACTTCCGACAAAATAGCGGTTTCGGAGTGT
>CAZJOL010000428.1:0-1546 GCA_964547605.1 uncultured Bacteroidaceae bacterium
GGTTGACGGACAGGACCCGATGACGCTGCTTGGCAGTGCACGCGATGGATCACTAGAAGGAAACCTTGTTGAATCAGACAAGGAAATGAAAGTCGGCGGCTGGCCTGCCATCCGCACTAAAGCCATTGACAAGACCCAGAATCTGTATTATGTGCTCGAGGTTATTCTGGCCAAAAACCGCCTTTATCAGCTGCTGATGGTGCGCGACGGAAGTTATCCTACCGACGAAGCCATCGAGGAATTCATGGATACTTTTGTAATTACAATGAAAAAGTAATTTCAGGTAACCGAAAAAAAACCGCAAAATGTTGTTTTGCGGTTTTTTTTATGACTTTTTATTCGCCTCCGATTCTGAATCCCTGCTTGTAGCCGGTCACATAGACCTCAAAGAATGGATTGATTGATGACAAAGGAGTCAGATCGTAAATAAGGTGATGTTTAACCTGCTTTTTGCCCTCAGCAGTAGCCACCGCAGGCACGATATTTACATACGCTTTGGGCGGGTACGATTTCAGCCAGGCACCATTGAAAACCATCGAAAACCCGATATCTGTCTTTTCGCCGGTATATGTAATCATGGTGTGCAGCGTCAGGCCTTCAACCCACACGGTATCGATAGCGAAGGGAAGTGTTTCAGCAACCACAGTCTCATCGGGAAATGTTTTAATAACCTGCACCTGCTTTATATCCTGCTGTTTTTCAACCATTTTATTGCATTTACAGGAGAATAAACCGGCAGCAACAGCCAGTAATACTAATAGTTTTGCATGGATTTTCATAGTTGTTGTTTTTTTTACGAATAACAAAAATAATACCTTTTCGTTAAAAAAGCGGAAATAACATTTTACTACCTTTGTCTGAAATAAGCGATTTGAAACCCCATATTGTCTTCCTTGCAGCCTGGTATCCCGATGAGCACGATCCGATGTTCGGATTGTTTGTTCACAAACATGCCATGCTGATGACCAAAGAATACAGTGTTTCGGTTTTACATGTGACCAATTACAGCGATGAATCCAACGGCTTATTTGTCAGCGAAAAAGATGGAGTAAGTATTAACCGATTGAATATCAGGACTAAAAACCGCCTTTTGCGTTGGTTATATTTCCTTGTGGCCGGACTGAAGGCTTATCGTTACATCTGTAAAAAGGAAGGACGTCCGGTGCTGAATCATGTGCATGTGCTCACCCGCATGGGAGTGCTGGCCGCCTGGATCAAATGCCGGCGTGGGATTCCCTATGTAGTTACAGAACACTGGTCGCGCTATTTCCCAATCCCCGGCACTTACCGGAACTTCATTCGTAAATGCTTTACACGCAAGGCGTGCAAGCGTTCGGCGGCAATGTCAGCTGTCAGCGGCAGATTGAAAGAGTCCATGCTGTCACATGGCCTTGGCAATCAAAAAAAATGGTTCATTATCAACAATATAGTGAATGAAAAGATGTTTGATTTGCCCTCAGCCAAAACCCAAGGTCGCCGGGTCAGGTTTATAAATGTAAGCTGTTTCGAGGATCGCTCGAAAAACCTGAGCGGGTTGGTCGAATGT
>CAZJOL010000429.1:0-1532 GCA_964547605.1 uncultured Bacteroidaceae bacterium
AAAGACATAAGCTGTAAAGCAGTGTTATAAACGGTCAGTTTTATCCGCCTTTGACTGCATCTCTTCCGCTTTGCTGATGTTTCCAAGATTCCGGTAGGTGCTGCTCAGATTGCGCAACAAATCGGCATTGGTTGAATCGAGCGGATATGCCAGTAAAAAATATTCCAGCGATTTCTGGTAATTGCCGCGCATTCCCTGCACCAGGCCCATGTTTTCAAGCGCCGGGGCATATCCCGAAAATCTTTCAAGCGACTTTTCAAAATACAATTCAGCACTGTCAAGCTGATTCAGATTGCGGCCAAAAATCTCTCCGATAGAATTGTAATCGGCTGGATCAATAACAGTTTGCTTAGCCAACGTTTTCAACAATTGAATGGCCTCATTATACTTTCCATCCCTGACATACAGATTGGAAATCACACGCAGATTGGCAATCGCTACCCGAGCGTCTGGAATCTGCTCCAGCAAACGCATGTACATCGTTTGCGCTTCTTCGAGTCTCCCCAAAGCAATATACACTTCGCCCAGATTTCCAAGGGCACTGGTGTTTTTTCCGTATATGTTCAGTCCGCGTTCGAGATACAATGCAGCGTCAGTATAATATTGTTTCTTTTCAGCCGTATCCTGCTCCTTGCGCGCTTTTTCGAGTAATGTGAAACCGGCAATATAATTACAGCGGGCACTGTTGACCGATGTTTTCACATCAGTCAGCACCAGCGTTTCAGAGTTTTTCCATGCTTTGTTGCGATTGATTGTCACAGAAGAAAATGTGATTATCAGAAACACAAAAAGATAAACTGCGACCTGAGCCCACACAGGTTTACCTGATTGATCATCTCCGGATAAGCGACGAAAAAACATGGCAACAACAATGCAGAAACCAATGAGCGAAACAAACATGAAACGCTCATTCATGAATGTGCCAATGTTCAGCAGCAAATTTGACTGAATGGAAAAAGTAACTGCAAAGAAAAGTATTGCAAAAGAAACAAGCGATTTTTTTCTGAATTTCAAAACAGCAATAGTTGCGAGTGCGGCAAAAATGATCAATGATAAAATCACCCTAAAGTCGCTCCAATCCATCAATGGAACCTGATAGGGGTAATAATCATGCGTGAGCGGATGAGCAAAAACAATCAGCCCAAGATAGCGCAGCCATGTATAAACAATCGTTGCATATTTCTGCGAAACACTGGCCTCTGCAAAAGGATTGTTGAATAATTCGGTTTCTTCATAGCTGTTCATAAAGAAGCCCAAAGCATTGTAGCGAATCAGCGCATAAACGGCAAATGCAGCAATAAGAACTGCAGTAATGATAACATAATCCTTCCGTTTTGCTTCGCTGAAAAAGTACATGGTGAGCGGAATTACAGCAATAAAAGTGGCTGCATTTTCTTTCGATAGCAAGGCAAGAATGAAAATAACTGCACCCCACAACAGATCCAATGGCTTTCGGTTTTCGCAGTATTTAAGCGCAAACCAGAGTGCGCCGAGCGACCCGAGCAGACTCATGATTTCGTCGCGGCCTTTGA
>CAZJOL010000430.1:0-1526 GCA_964547605.1 uncultured Bacteroidaceae bacterium
CGAATTTCATCCATGCTTTCTGGGATGTGAGCGAAAAGCGCATCCGCGAAGCGAACCGCAAAGCCGGTGGCAGCATGAAAGACAATATGCGGCAGTCAGAAGCGGAAAAACCCGCAATTATTGAAAACGCAAACGGCAGCACCGGACTCGGGCTGCTTGAGATCCGCCGCAAAGCAGGCATGCCACTCGATTTCGCCTTCACCATCATTGACAACGAGACATTTTTCTTTCATTTGATTGTGAAGTTCAATATGGGAGAGTAGAACTCTGAACAAGGAACAAGGAAGGCAGAAGGCAGAAGGAATTCTTGATTAATGAACTCTGAACAAGGAACAAGGAAATGTGAAGGAAGATTCGACTTGTTGAATATTTCAGGTGATACTATAATAAAATTTTCAACTGCAGAAATGAAAAGGGTTTTTAATTTAGAGGATAGACTAGCTGTTTATAGTGCAACTGTCCTAAAACTATGCAACTTGCTTCCTAAAACTTATGCTGCTGATGTTATTGCCAAACAACTAACGAGAGCGGGCGTTTCTGTCGCTTTAAACTATGGTGAAGCTCAAAGTGCAGAATCGAGAAAAGACTTTATCCATAAAGTAAAAATAAGTCTTAAAGAGGCCAGAGAGTCCTATGTTTGTTTAAAAATCATCAATCTATCTGACATTACTGACCAGAACGATCTACTCAGCAGCCTGCTTAAGGAAGCAAATGAAATAATCTCAATACTCGTAAAATCCGTAGAAACTGCCAAAAAGAATATGGAAAACAATAAGGAATAAATATCTTTCAACCACAATAATTAATACAATTTCATTATTATTCCCTCATCCTTTCTCCTAATTAAATATTCATCGGCATCACTTCTAACTTCTTACATCCTTGTTCCTTGTTCATTATTCATTACCTTTGCAGCAAAGTTGATTTATGAAAATTCTCATCACAGGTTCGGGCGGACGTGAGCATGCGCTGGCATGGCGGCTGGCGCGCGATATTGGAAAAGAAAACATTTATATCGCTCCCGGAAATGCAGGCACAGACTCGTGCGGCACCAATCTCCCCTGCTCTTACAATGACTTCGGAAAACTACAGGAATACATCATTTCGCTCTCCATCGACATGGTGGTGGTTGGTCCCGAAGAGCCGCTGGTAAACGGGTTCACCGATTTACTGAAAAAAGATGCTCGCTTCAGCAAACTGATGATCATCGGGCCTTCGGCTCAGGGAGCCATGCTCGAAGGCAGCAAGGACTTTGCAAAACAGTTTATGATCCGTCATGGCATACCCACAGCGGCCTATGCCACTTTCACATCGGAACAGAAAACAGAAGCACAATCGTATATCCGCAGCCACAGCGGGCCCTACGTGATGAAAGCCGATGGTCTTGCTGCCGGCAAGGGTGTTGTCATTACCGAATCAGCCGATGAAGCCGTGAATCACATTGCTTCCGTTTTTGATGAAAACATTTTCGGCGAAGCCGGTAAAACATTAGTGATAGAGCAGTTTCTGGAAGGAATCGAAATGTC
>CAZJOL010000431.1:0-1522 GCA_964547605.1 uncultured Bacteroidaceae bacterium
CCCTGACTCAATGTCCGTTTGCAACTTCGCGCGCAAAATCCCACGAAAGATAATTCTCGTAGCTCATGCACACATGCTCTGCAAACTGAATGGCAGTGCGGATTATCTTATCCCAGTTTTTTTCCGGTAATGCTTCAAGGTCGGCGGGAGTAATGTGAGTATGACTCAAGGCATAAAGCAATCCTGCATTGAATGTATCGCCTGCGCCAATGGTGCTGATGACCGGAATGTCCTTCACCGGATAGTGTTTTTGAATCTGCGGCGTACAAAGCGTTACACCGTGTTTGTTGGCTGTCATGATCAGCACATGTCCGCCCTGTGTCTGAACAAAATCATACACGATTTTTGGATCGGATGTGCCGAGAATATTATTGAAATCTTCATCAGAACCTTTTGTAATGTGCGCCAGGCGCATGTTTTCGCTGATCATGGGCATGACCTGATCTTTGATTTTCATATGATTTTTGCGAAAGTTCGGATCATACAAAACGATGCTGCCCGCATTGCGACAATGGTTAAGGAATTCAGTAAGTCCTTCGCGGATTTCTTCCTTGATTCCGTAAAAGCTTCCGAACATCACCAGATCATTTTTGTCAGGCTCAGGATAATTCAATTCGGCCTGCCCTTCTTTTCTGATTTTATAGAAAGAATATTCCGCATCGTTGTTTTCATTTAAAACAGCAATGGCAATGCGGGACAGACCAGTGTCATAGCGTTTGACATAATCAAGAGAAACCTGATTGCGGATCAGGAATTTTTCAATCAGCCGGCCGATGGCATCCTGCGCATAGTCGCCGACAAGGACAACATTTTCTCCAAGCCGTCCCAGCGAAACGGATGTATTGAGCATGGCACCGCCGGGCGTTCCTTCAACAGGCTTGTCTTCTTTAAACAAAATATCATAAACGGTTTCACCGATGCAAACAAAACGTTTCTGGTGCAATTTCATACGGAAAAGATTTCAGGAAAGTTTTTGGTCAGCGGATTTCGAAAAAAGTTTTGCGAAGTATCCGATGAGCGGGGATGAGAAAATATAGACCACAATGAGCGGCGCAATGGCTGCCAGTTGCAGAAGCATGAACATTGGAACGGCAAACAGCACAAGCACGATGGCCAGCGCAATGCTTTTTTTATCGTGGAGTTTGAGCGAGAGCAATGGAACCGGGATGAGCATGAGTGCTGCGAATAGAAATGATGAGGCCGCAAGCAGCATTGTTACGTTTTCAACGCCACCGAATTCGGCCCAGAACAGCGACGTGCAGGCAAGCGCCATTCCGGCTGCCGGTGACGGAAGTCCAAGAAAACTTTTTGTCTGTCGTTCATCGGTATTGAACCATGCAAGCCGGATTCCTGCAGCAAGTGCAAAAATGGCGGGTGCTGCCAGCAAAAACGTCTGCTGACAAAACAGATTATTGCATGATTCGGAATACTGCTGAATGGTGCGCATGGTAATCACTGCAGGAGCCACGCCAAAAGAAACCACATCGCAGAGCGAATCAAATTCTTTTCCGAATGCAGACTG
>CAZJOL010000432.1:0-1516 GCA_964547605.1 uncultured Bacteroidaceae bacterium
ATGATGTCATCTTCGTTCACCATTGTCAGGCGGCCGTTTTCGACCACCAGATGTCCGTTTGAGATGACATGCGAAATATGTTTGCTTTCCATTCCGAAAATCATATGCATAGCCATGTTTGACGGAGTCACTTCTTCGGGCGACGGATAATCGAGAATGATGAGGTTGTTTTCGGCATCACCGCAGATTTTGTTTTTCAGGAAATATTCATTTCCTGCCCTGAGACGCTGAATGGCAATGGAAGGATCGATGTGGTCGAAGCCCTGACCGGCCAGGAAAGCCATTTTGGCGCTGCGCATCATGTTGCCGTGCAGCCCATCGGTGCCAAGCATAATATTGTCGCCGATTCCTTCGGAATTGAAAAAGCCGACATTGCTGCGCAGATTGCTTTCCATATTTTCGACCACATATACGCCGGTTTTGTTTATCAGTTCAGCTTCTTCGTTACTCAGATGAATGGCGTGGGCAAGCACTGTTTTTGTGCTTTCGAGCACTCCTGCATCATACAAACGTTCAACAACGGTAACACCATATTCTTTAATGCATTGTTCCTGATCAATGGTACTTTCAGCCACATGGATATGAATGCCTGTTTTGTGTTTTGATGCCATTTCCACAGCATTCTTCAGCGTTGTTGATCCCACTGTGAAACTTGCATGCAGTCCAACCAGGCCGGGATGGCCCGAAAGCCAGCTATCGGTATAATCAAGTCCTTCGTCGGAAGCAGAATAACTTTTCCTGTCACTGATTTCAAAACAGGGCAAGAACTGCAGACCCACTTTTTTGAATGCTTTTTCAATTGTCTCGAGAGATCCCTTGATGCAGTTCTGACTTGAATGATGTTCAATGACGCATGTAACGCCATTTTTCAAAGATTCCATGGCTGAATACAGCGCACATGCCTCAAGCACATCGGCATCGAGGAACTGGTCTATTTTCCATGCACCGGTTTTCAGCCTGAATTCGAAGTCATCGGTGTTGGTCAGCTTATGCGTGCGCGTCAGACTCACATAACTGTGATGATGGCCATTGACAAACGAATGCATGACCAGTTTTCCAAAGCAGTCGATGATCCGGACGTCGGTCTGATTTTCAAGTAAATCATTGACATCTGAACTGAAGGAGAGTTTTTTCTTACTGTCGCTTTCAACTAGAATGTTGGTAAACAGTAACTTATTTTGCCTGAAGTCAAAATAATTGGCGTTTTTAAGAATAATTGACATTTTTTCAAATTACAGGTTTTACCTTTGTTAATCTCTGTTATCAAAGGTTGGTCAAAGATAATAAAATATAGAATTATGAAATCGAAGATAGATGATATTTATAAATTTCTTGAGAGTGCCGGAGACACTGAAGTCCCGGCAAATAAAGTCATGGAATATCTTGACGGAATTCAGTTGCGACAACTTGGTATCAGACATCACAACAGGTACGATGAACTATGGGATGGTTTAGATTCACAAAAAGACATAAAAAGCGTTACGGAATTTTTCGGCAATTATTTATATTCAGTCAT
>CAZJOL010000433.1:0-1516 GCA_964547605.1 uncultured Bacteroidaceae bacterium
TGTCCCAACCGCTGCCACAGCCATTCCTGATGCCTATACCGGACCAACTCCGCTGACAAATTTTGTGTTGAAATCAAAGAGTGATTCTTCGCTGCAACAGACAGTGCGGGTGTTTCTTGAGATCAATCAGGCATTCGACTTCAACCGAAGCTGGACCACAACCCGTTTTCCGGGCGATGCCTACTATGCAACTTCGGGCCAGCCATCGCTGGTTTATGCCACCGATGCCATTGATCTGAAATCTCCGGCTGAAAAATACGAAATGAAACTCATCGGCCACGGACATCATTCGGGTGCCACCGGCGAATTATTTTCGGATGTGTCTGGCCATACAACGGCGCTTGAGATTGTGAAACAGGTGGTGGTAAGAGTGAAGTGAGCCCTTTCTACAGCGGTGAGCAGCGAGCGGTGATTGTTGAGCAAAACTGGATTGGATGAGAAGCTTTATCTGCATTCAGACTTCGCTTCAAAAATCACAAATTTTCATCCTGAGCGAAGACGAAGGACTCAAATCCTTGTTCTTAAATCATTTCTTCCTAACTTTGCATCTCAATCAAGGTCATGAGTGCGATTCGATTTTTATTTGTGTTGTTGCTTCTTCCTGCTATAACTGCAGCGCAGGAACACACGCATGATACGCTGGCGCCCGATACTTTGGTTGCGCATTATTCGACATTATCCCCTGACTATTTTCTTACTGAAGACTCTACTGAATTCACAGCTGATCTCAAATCATTCACTGGTTTCAACCCATTGAACGAACTAACATGGAGTGCCAGCAACGGCAATCTGGGTGCACCTTACCAACTACTCTGGTTTCCGGAACACGTCGATGAACTGCATCCCGACTTTTTTGCATTTTTTCACCGCCCTGATGAATATTTGTTTTTCAGAGACGACATCCCTGTCTTTTCAGACACAGTGCCGTTTTCGGTGGCCTCGTATTCCAACGGATACAAGCGAGAACAGTATTTCGATTTCCTGCATTCGCAGCCACTTACAAAGCTGTGGCGCCTCACACTTGACTATCGTCTCATAAATTCGCCCGGCGCCTACAAGAATCAGAAAAACAGCCTCAGCAATTTCTTCGCAACAACGTCGTTCACGACAAAATCGAAAGTGTATCATCTCGATGCAGGCTTTATCCTGAACAGAATATATCAGCAGGAAAATGGCGGTATAACAAATGACAGTGAATTTATTGACACGACACTGTATGATCGCGCACTTACTGAAGTGAATCTTTATTCGGCTCAAAACCGTTTCCGGCAAAACGATTATTTTGTCATCAACGAAATACGCTTTGGCGGGAAGAAAGACGGAGAGCCGCGTCTGTATGTGCAGCACATATTCAATCTGCGTCGCGAACGGCATATGTATTCCGATTCTTTCGATCCCGATAGCAGTTATTTTTCATCATGGATCAATGCTGCAACTGCCGACAGCGTGAACCATTACGCATTTGAAAACACATTGATGTTCGGAAACCGCCATTCAAAGCTGCTTCGCTGGTATG